>JABSON010000169.1 GCA_013215915.1 Campylobacteraceae bacterium
AAAATTACCACTTACAATAGAAATAGATGAAAAGAAAAAGATTTATTTGAACTTTTCATTACAATTTAATCAAAATATCTGATTTTATTTATTGAGAAATTTATAAAATGATGTATTTTAGGTTTTGAAAAAGTATATATAATATTGAGGCTATTCCCCCAATAATATTGATTAGTTATAAACTAATGATTTACCAAACTTTTAATTCATTATAAATAGAATCTCTTTCAACTGGTATAAATCCAGAGTTTTTAATTAAATCAACAAAGTTTTTTACTTCAAGTCCATATGCACTAGGAGCTCCAGCAGCACTTTGAATTGATTCTTTTTCAATTGTACCATCTAAATCATTTGCACCAAACTCTTGTGCTATTAAAGCTAGTTTTACAGTTGATGTAGCCCAGTATGCTTTTATATTAGAAAAGTTATCTAATACAATTCTTGAAATAGCATATGTTTTTAAAATTTCCTGACCAGATAAAGCTTTTTTAACTTTAAGGTAATTGTTTTTTGTTTGAAAAACTAAAGGAATAAAAGCATTAAAACCACCAGTTTGATCTTGTAAATCTCTTAATCTAATCATATGATCAATTCTATGTTCTCTTGTTTCAATATGTCCAAATAGCATAGTAGCATTACTTTTATTTCCAGCTTCATGCCAAAGTCTATGAATTTCTAACCATTGTGCAGTTGTAACTTTCCCACCGCAAATTCTTTTTCTAACTTTTTCATCAAAGATTTCTGCACCACCACCTGGCATAGAATCAATTCCATGATCAACCATCATTTTAATTAATTCTTTATAAGTTAATTTATATTCTTCTGCTAAAAAATGAATTTCTGCTGCCGTTAAAGCTTTTACATGTATATTTGGATAAGCAGTTTTAATCTTTTTAAATACATCCATATACCATTGTAATCCAGTATTTGGATTATGTGCTGATACAATATGAACTTCTTTTATTCCATTTTTACTAGAGTTTTTTACAATATCAAGAATTTCTTCATGCGTTAAAGTATATTGTAAAGGATTTTTTCTACTTGCTGAATAAGCACAGAAATGGCATACATCTTTACAAACATTTGTTGGATTAATATGTCTATTTATATTAAAATATGTTTTTTTAGAGTGCCTGTTTTCTCTGATTTTATTTGCATATTTACCTAAAACAAATAAATCTAATTCATATAGTTTTATCGCATCTTCATAAGTTAGTCTAATATTATTATCTAGTTTTTCAATTAAAGTCATTTTTTACCTATTTACAATCTATATCTTGTTTAATGTTTTTTGTACGAAAATAAGTAAAGATTAGACCTTTACATACTTGATTCGTATTTAAATTATCAAATTTTACCTTAAATAAGTATCCTTTTTGCTTAGTCTTCGCATCTTGAACTTCGCTTTTGTTATAAACGGTTATATTCGCAACATTTGAATAAGATAATGTATGTAAATGATCTTCTACTTTCAATTTTTTAGTAATTGAGACTCCATACATTAATGAAAAAGACACTATTACAATAATAGAAATTATAAAAATAGTTTTTTTTGGTAGTTTTCTTATTTCTTCTATTTTACTCATATTTGAAGTTCCTCCAAAGGACAAAATTTATCTTTTTCTTTATTATAATAAGATATTCCTGCATCTTCAATTGAATAATGCCAACCATGAAGAGTTAATTCATTATTTTGTATTGCTTTTAAAACGCCGGGGTAAGATAGTAAATTTTCGAGTTGGTGTTTAATAGAATTTTTTTCAGTTTCTCTATACATTTCACTTTTAGTTGTAAATTTATTTTCTTTTAAAGTATCTGCTTTTGCTTTTTCACCTAATTTTAACCAAGTTTTAATATGTACTAAATCTTCTGTATTTGGAAGTTCTTTATATAAACTCTCACAAGCTCCACAGTGTGAGTGTCCACATACAATAATGTCTTTTATTTTTAAAATTGATACTGCATATTCAATGGCAGCTGCAGAACCATGAAAATCTTCATCATGTTTATATTTTGGAACGAAGTTTCCAACGTTTCTTAATATAAACATATCTCCTGGTTTTGTATTTAAAAAAAGATCTGGAGTTACTCTTGAATCAGAACAACCAATAAAAAGTATTTCTGGCTTTTGTCCATGTTTTATTGATTCCTCCATATCTTTTTGAAAGTTTGGAAATTCATATTTTTTAAATAATCTATTTCCCTTTATTAAATTTTTTATCATTTTATACCTATTTTATAATTATTATGTAGCTTTTAAATTTTAGCTAATTTTACTATTATACTTAAAACAATTAACAATTGTTTAATCAATTTTATATTTTTTTAATAAATTACATACATTGATTAAATCATCATCACTTATATCTATTTTGGCAATTAACCTTATTATCGCTTCTTTTACAGTTGGTTGTCTAATCGCACCAATCAAAAAATTATTCTCTTTTAATATTTCTTGAATTTCTAATACTTTTTTATTATCATTAATAATTATTGGAATAATTAATGAAGAAGACTTAATTCCTAAATATTTTTCAATAATTTTAAGTTTATTATATATTTTCATTTTTATTTCATTTTTATTTTCTTGAATATAAAGTAGGGACTCATTTGCTAATGCTGTATCAAATAATGATGCTGCTGTTGTATAAATTATTGCTTTTGCTCTATTTTCTAAAAAAGAGATAATTTGTTTATTGGCTAAAATATAAGCTCCATATGAACCATAAGCTTTTCCAAGTGTTCCCATCTTTATGTGATTTGAAGATATTTTAATATTATAAAAATCAAATATTCCACATAAATTATTTCCTATAACTCCAGAAGAGTGTGCTTCATCAACAATAAGTAATGTATTATATTTTTCACTAAGTTCAAATAATTCTTTTTTTGCTAAATCCCCATGCATTGAATATACACCTTCAATAACAATTATTCGTCTATTTTTACATTCTGTATTAATTAATAACTCTTCTAAGTCTTTTTCATCATTATGCTTAAAAACTATGACTTGGTTTCTTTTTAAAAGTTTTGTAGCTAAAATTCCACTTGCATGGTATTCTTCATCAATAAAAAGTTTATCACCTTTTCTAACAAGTGCTTCTATTAGTGATAAGTTTGCTAAAAAACCTGAACCTACAATAATTGCATCTTCAAAATTATTAACTCTTTTTAAATTATCTTCAAATTCTTTATGTATTTTATTATAACCATTTACTATCATTGAAGCTTTTGGTGAATGGAATTGTTCTTTTAATAGTTTTTCATATGTAGCTGTGAAAATTTCTTTATTAGAAGCAAGACCTAAATAATCATTTGAAGCTAAGTCTATTAGATTCTCATTATATAAAGTTCTTTTTCTAAATCTATTAGTTTTTTTTATTGTTTTTAACTCTTTTGAGTACAAAGGGACTCCTATTATTTTCTTTAAAGTATATTTAAAAGTATATTAAAAAAATCTGTATAAAAAATTAAAGCTATATTAAATAAGACAGATAATTATTATATTAATTTCTTAATTGCAATTTAATGCTAAACTTTATTAAATACAATTAATTAAGGAGAAAAAATGTTTAAAAATATGAAAATTAAAAGTAAATTGTCTTTATTGCTGTTATTTTCACTTTTATTTTTAAGTGCAGCAATTATTTTTATTTCAGTTAATAAGTCAACTGAGGCTCTTCAAGAGTCTGAATTTAATAAATTAGCCAGTGTAAATGCTAGTAAAAGTAATGAAATAAAAAATTATTTTGATTCTTTAGAGTCACTTTTACTATCACTAAGTAGTTCTTCTTTTACACAAGAGGCTTTTGTAGGTTTAAATAATGGTTTTTATTCTTTATCAAAAGATGTATCATTAGATATTTCTTTCATTGAAAAAGAAATTAAAAATGACTTTAAAAGAAATTATTTAAATTCTGTAAATTATAATGTTCCTAATGCTGAAGATAAAAAAGATATAAATGCATATTTGCCTAAAAATATTAATGCTTTAATTGCCCAGTATATTTTTATAACTGATAATAAAGAAAAACTAGGATCAAAAAATCTTATGATTTCTTCTTCAAAATATGATTCTTCTTATATGAGGGCACATAAAAAATACCATCCTAGTTTTGATAATTATTTAAATAATTTTGCTTTATATGATATTTTTATTGTTAACTTAGATGGAACTATAATATATAGTGATTTTAAAGAAAAAGATTTTGCAACAAATCTAAAATCTGGAGTATATTCAAATACAGGTTTAGCAAAAGTTTATAAAAAAGCATTAAGATTGCCTAAAGATAAAATCGCATTTGAAGATTTTACACCTTATGAACCTAGTTATAATCAAGCTGCTTCTTTTATAGCTGCCCCTATATTCATAAAGAATGAAAAAAAAGCTGTTTTAATTTTTCAAATGCCAGTTGATAATATTAATAATATAATGAATTTTAATAATAAATATAAAAGTTCTGGATTAGGTTTAAGTGGAGAAGTTTATTTACTTGGGTCTGACTATAAAATGAGAAATAATTCAAGATTTATAAAAGATATTAAAGATGAAGTAGTTCAAGAATTAGGCTCAACAATTGGTATATGGGAAATTAAAACTAAATCTAGTTTAAATGCATTTAAAGATGATTATAACGGTTTGCAAAAGATTATGATTAAAGATTATAGAGATATAAATGTTTTAAGTGTTTATAATAAGATTAACATTTTTAATCAAAGTACCTGGGCTATAATTGCAGAAATTGATGAATCAGAAGCTTTAGAACCTGCAAATGATCTTAGAAATTTAATTTTGATTATTTCTTTTGTTTTGTTAGTTTTAATACTTTTTATTACTTTATATTTTATAAATATAATTATAAATAAACCTCTAAATACTTTTCAAAATGGGATTTTGGAGTTTTTTAAATATTTGGGAAAAGAAACAAATGAAGTAAGTGAATTGAAAATTTCATCAAATGATGAAATTGGAATGATGTCAAAAATTATAAATGAAAATATATTAAAGATTAAAGATTCCATAGAATTAGAAAAAGATCTTATTCAAGATGCTTCTTCTGTTATTAATTCTGTAAATATAGGAGATTTATCTAATAGAATTAAGATATCTTCTTCAAATGATGGATTAAATGAATTAAAAGATTTGATTAATTTAATGCTTAGTAAATTAGAAAAAAATATTTCAAATATTTTAAGTGTTTTAGATGAATATTCATCTTATAATTATTTAAATAGAGTTGATAAAGGTAATTTAAAAGCTGATTTAGAAAAATTAGTATCTGGTATTAATCATTTAGGTGATTCAATTACATCAATGTTAATACAAAACAAAGAAGCAGGATTAACACTTCAAGTTGATGCTGGTAAGTTATTAGAAACAGTAAATTCTTTAAATACTTCTTCAAATGAAGCAGCAGCATCACTAGAAGAAACAGCAGCAGCTTTAGAAGAAGTTACAAGCACAGTAGCTAATAATTCAAACAATGTTAATTCAATGAGTCAAAATGCAAAAAACTTAACTATTGCGGTAGAGGGTGGACAAAAATTAGCTAATGAAACTTTTTCTTCAATGGAAGAAATCAATGAACAAGTTAGATCCATTTCGGAAGCTATATCAGTAATTGATCAAATTGCATTTCAGACAAATATTTTATCTTTAAATGCAGCAGTAGAAGCAGCAACAGCAGGTGAAGCGGGGAAAGGATTTGCAGTAGTTGCACAAGAAGTGAGAAACCTTGCATCAAGATCTGCAGAAGCAGCTAATGAAATTAAAGCTTTAGTTGAAAATGCAAGCGAAAAAGCTAATAATGGTAAAAAAATATCAGAAGATATGATAAATGGGTATTCTTTAATTAATGAAAACATAGAAAGTACTTCTTTGCTTATTTCGGAAGTTCTAGTATCATCAGATGAACAAAAGACTGCTATATCTCAAATTAATGATGCCATTACATTATTAGATAGACAAACTCAAAAGAATGCAATGACAGCAGGAGAAACTAAAGATATATCAGAAGAAACAAGTTTATTAGCTAAAGGAATTGTTGATGAAGCAAATAAAAAAGAGTTTAAAGGAAAAGATCATGTTCGTGCGATTTCTAATACAAAAGCAAATACTACAATAAATGATTATGAAGATAGTATTCATACTCATACAAATGTATATTCAAATAATACTCATGATTCAAATTCAATTATAAAAAGTAATGATTATAATGAATGAAATTTTTTAATTGTCAAAAGTATTTATAGATATGAAAGGATATTTATATCCTTCATTCTATTTATAATATACTTTTGAATAATCAGCCACCACCTACAAATTGTAATAATTCAATTTTATCATCTTCTTGAATTTGAAAATTTGACCAATTTTCTTTTTTTACAATTTCCATGTTTATAGCTATAGCCATTACTTT
>JABSON010000017.1 GCA_013215915.1 Campylobacteraceae bacterium
AAAATATTAATAAATTAATTTCATATCTTGAAAATAAAGATTATGATAAATTAGAAATTATTAATGATTTTGCAAAAGATTTAGATCTTGAGATGTCTGATGATTTAAGATTTTCACTTGTTACAAGACTTGTTAGTTTAAGAGATGATTCTTTTGTGCAAGTATTAAAAAAACTTAATTTATCTGAAAAAGAGATTATAGAATTACAAGAAAAAGCTTATTTATTTGTAAAAGAATTTTGGCATAAGAAACATAAAACTTTAGTTGATTATATTAATAATAATGAATTATTAAACCCATTTTATAGAGCTATATTTGAGGGTGTTTATAATGTTGGTTTAAAAATGTCTTCTTGGCAAAGTTCTTGGACATCTCATATTATAAATGGTGTAAATAAAGATTTAATGAATACTTTTGATCAAAATGAAGAAAAAGTATTTGAATTTTTAGAAAACAATAAATTATTTGATATTGGACATAATGAAATACAAGCGGATAGATCTTATTCTGCTTTAGTTAAATCAAAAGATGGATATAGAAGCGAAGCTTATATTAAATCTTTTAAAACTCAAACAACAGCTGTTGTAGATGCTTTAGAAGAATTTGAAGAGAGTTTAATTGAATTAGAAGACGATGTTTATAATCAAAAGTGGGAATATATTCTATATATCCAAAACTTAATTAAAGCATTTTCTGAAGATAAAACTCACCTTTTAGTTTCAAGATGGGCTGATGTTGATAGAGCTTGGATGAAAATAACTTCTCCTATTCAAATTGGACATCCATTAGAGTATTATGAAGACCATTTTAGAAAAGCAGTAGCTTTAGAGTGGGATATTAGATTATCTAACCCTGAGTTTGCTTTAAATGATAATAGAGTAAATAAAATTAAAAAATCTTTTGCTAATATCTTTTCAAATATAGTAGATACAAATGATTCAGATAAGAGTATTTATGACTTTTCACTAAAGTCTTTAGATAAAGTACAATTATATATTGGACGTCCTGCAATATTCTTTGGTGCTGAATTTAATGGTTTATTCTCAGCTCAAGTAGTGCCAAATGACGAAGTAGTTTCTAAAGAAGAAGGTAAAAAAATATTTGCATTCTCTGATGAAATTTTGCAAAGTTCACGTGCAAAACCATTTTTAAAACTTAGTAAAGATATCTTTGGACAAGATTTCTTAAAAAAAGATAGAGAGTTTTTATTTGGTTCAAAAGATGCTTGGCATAATGTTTATGATATTACTACAATTGGTCATGAATTTGGACATATTTTATGGTGTGATGAAGAAACAGAAACGCTAATGAATAAATCAGGAAACTTCAAAAATATTGAAGAATTCAAAGCTACAACGGGTGGTTTAGTTTCTTTATTCTTAGATGAAGAAGATGATGAAAAACACTTAGAAAAACATGTTTTAGTTGATACTGTTAAAAGAGCAATTGGGCTTATTGGTTGGATGCAAGTTGATGAAGTTCAACCTTATTATTGTGAAGCATTAATTCACTTAAGTATAATGTTTGATTCAAAAATACTTATTTGGGAAAATGATACATTAACTATTGATTTAGGCGAAAATACATATACAGATATGAAAAGATTATATATTCAAACATATACATCTTTAGCCAAACATTATTTAGATAAAAAAGATGCTGGAGAATTCCTAAATATTTATGCAAAAAAAGAAAATAAATATTTTATGCCTATAAATGAAAACATTAATTCATTTGTAAAATATTATTTCAAAAAATAGCATCTATTACATGTGATGATATTAATTCTGGGAAAGTTACTGTTTTAGGATTATTAGAGACTCGTGCTATATCTTTTGAAGCATTAATTATTGTAGATTTTAATGAAAGTTTTATTCCTAAAAGGTCAGTTAAAGATAAGTTTTTATCAACTCAAGTAAAAGCATTAGCAAAACTTCCAACTAATATTGATAGACAAAATCTACAAAAATATTATTACAAAAGAGTAATTGAAAAAGCAAAAAATGTATTCATATCTTTTGTATCAAATGATAGTTCTGGAATTTCTAGATTTGCTGCTGAGTTATTTGATTTTAAAATTGACTCAAAAACAAAAGATGAAGAATATAAAAATATTTTATATAATACACATAAAATAAATCATTTCAAAGATGAAGTTGTTTTAAATATTGATTTATCAACACTGTCTTGGTCTTCAACTTCTTTAAAAACATATTTAGATTGTAAAAGAAAATTTTATTTAAAATATATTGCTCATATAAAAGACCATGACATCTCTATTAAACCAAAAGGATATGAGTTAGGTCAAATCATTCATTCTACCCTAGAAGAGTTCTATAAAGAAAAGAATGATATATCTTATAAAGAATTAATTAAAGTATTTAATAAATACAAGTCTCAAAATTCTTTTTTAACATTTGAATTAGAAGTTTGGAGAGAAAAACTAAAAGACTTTATTGAGCTTGAACTTGAAAGATTTAAATATAAAAGAAAAGTTCTTGATTTAGAAAAAGAATTTACTATATTTGTTGATGACATTAAAATTACTGGTGTAATTGATAGAATTGATGAACTTCAGGATTGTTATGAAGTATTAGATTATAAAACATCATCATCTTTAAAAGTTGATACTTTAAAAACATATGCAAAATCAAAAGATTTTCAATTAGAGTTTTATTATCTAGCTGCGCTAGAATTATATAAACATAAAGATATTAAACTCTATTATTATGATTTATCAAAAATGAAACTTTTAGAAGAAGTAGTTTTAGATGAAAAATTAGAATTATTATATTCATATTTAGATGAACTACATACAAAATCTGTTAATTTTCTAAAATGTGAAGAAAAACCTACTTGTTTATATTGTAATTATAAAACTATTTGTGATAGATAAATATACAAAATATTTATCTATATTTTGTATTTTATTTATTAATATTTGAGTATAACTCAAATATTAAATTGATGTAGCAATTAGTACATCTTCTATTATTTTAGTAATATCACCATCCAAAATTGCATCTACATTAGAATAAGCTATATTTGATCTTGTATCTTTAACTTGTTGGTAAGGTTGCATTACGTAAGATCTAATTTGATGTCCCCAACCAATTTCTGATTTCTCAACTCCATCTTTACTAGCTTTTTGTGCTTCAAGTTCAAGCTCATAAAGTCTTGACTTTAACATTTTCATGGCAGAAGCTTTATTTTTATGCTGTGATCTATCATTTTGACATTGTACTACTACATTTGTAGCAATATGTGTAATTCTAATAGCTGATTCTGTTTTATTTACATGTTGTCCACCAGCACCACTAGCTCTATAAGTATCAATTCTAATATCTTTATCTTCAATTACAATATCAATATCATCATCAACTTCAGGACTTACCATAACTGATGCAAAAGATGTATGTCTTTTAGAATTTGAATCAAATGGAGATATTCTAACTAATCTATGAATTCCATTTTCAGCTTTTAAATAACCATAAGCATTTTCACCTTTTACTATAAAAGATACATCTTTTATACCGGCCTCATCACCTTTTTGGTAATCTAACAGTTCAATCTTATATTCAGATCTCTCAGACCATCTTAAATACATTCTATAAAGCATTTCAGCCCAGTCTTGACTCTCAGTTCCTCCAGCTCCAGGATGAATAGTAACAATTGCATTTGACACATCATCAGGGTTTGATAACATTACAGAAACTTCAGTTTTTAGAATTAATTCTTCTAATTCTTTTGCTTCTTCAAATAATAGTTCAAATGTTTCTTCATCTTTTTCGCTATTCGCTAATTCATAAAGTTCATTTGTACCTTCAAGTGCATCATTAGCTTTTGTATATTTTGCTAATTTACTTAAAAGTCTATTTTTTTCAATTCCTATTTTTGTAGCATTTTCTACATCATTCCAAAACTCTTGTTCTTCTTCAAGTTCTTTAATTTCTTTTAATCTTTTAGAAATTACATCTGGTTTTAAAATACCAGTAATATTTTTAAGTTTAGTATTGAGTTTTTTTATTAGTTCTGAGTATAAGTATAAGTCCATTTTACTTCTTCATCGTTTGTATGTAATCAAATACATTTTTTAATTCTTTATCTGATATTTCAGAATAAGGTTTCATTAAAAATGATCTACCTTTATTATAATCATTAAATCTGTAACCAACAATTGAAGTTTCCATTTCTTCATAAGTCATTTCTGAAAGTTTAGCTGAAACATTTGAAGCAACTTTATTTGCTTTTTCTCCATGACATCTTTGACATTTTAAAATATATAAATGTTCACCATTGTTTAGTTTTGTTTCAAGTTCTTTTTTTGCTTTTATTTTTTTAGTTTGCACTCTATCAGTTTTTATAGCCATAAGTATTTTTTGGTCTAAATCAACATCAACTGTAGTGTTTTTAACTATAACATTCTTTTTAAATACATATAAAAATGAATATTTACCATCTTTTGGAGTAATCTTGATATCATCAATAACCCATTGATTATTTTGCATATCTTTTATACTATTTTTGTTTTGACATGCGCCACCATTAAGTTTAACTGTTTCAATTTCTGAGATTGATTTAAGGTTTTCTTTATAACATAAAGTTTCTTGCGCGTTGGCATTTGAAGTGAATAAGATTGCGATAAGTAGTAAGTATTTGTCTAATTTTGTTTTAATCATATTTAATCCTTGTTTGAAGAATAATATCATATAAACAATAAAAAAGGGCTAAGATAAATCTCAGCCCTTTTTATAATATAACTATTGACTAGAAAGTATATTTAACTTTGAAGTTAGCAATATTTTGTTCAAATGTAGTAACTGAACCAGTTTCTTTTTCTACCATAGAGTATCCAACAGAAAGAGTAGTTGTTTTAGCAACTTTAGTACTTACACCTAATAAAAGTTCAGTAGCTTCATCATGTTCACCAATATCAGCAGAAAGGTAATCTAAAGATAAATCAAAATCAGAAACAGGAACTGTTACTCCAAGTAAATATGCATCAGCATCTTCTTCGCCAGTTAAAGCTAATTCATCTAATTCTATTGCAGTTTGTGCACCAGTATCAGAAGCATATGCTCCACCGTCTTTGTCAGTTCCATAATAAGCAGCTCTAAAATCAGCAAAACCAGCAGCATAATCTAAAGTGATTTTAACAGTATCTCCATCTTCTACATTATTTGCATTAGTTTCATCTGAAGTTACAGCATAAAGTGCACTTGCAGAAAGAGGTCCAAATGAACCAGAAACTGAACCAGAAGTAGTTTTATTAACACCAGATACAGCTACATGCCATAATTCCATGTTAACAGGACCAGCAGATACAATTAATGCTACAGCAGAAATATCAGCTTTTGCAACTGCTTTTGCAGTATTATATTCAGATACAGAATCATAATCAGAAAGTACAGCATCATGATCACCAATTGAATTTGATAAAAAGTGAGCTGCAGCTAAAGTTACATTTTCAAAAGGAGAATAAGTAACTAAAAGACCAGCACCTTCTTCACCATCAGTAACTGGTGTATTAATATCTTGTAAACCTAAAGTAGCATTAAATCCAGCTTGATCATAAGTGAAGTATGCATTAGAAATATCTACATTTTGGTTTGAAGTATTTTTGTTAGTATTTTGCTTAGCATCACCTTGAATAACTACTGTTGCAGATAAATTATCAGAAATTTTCTGATTTAATTTAACATCAAAATCAATATCATGCTTGCTTAAAGTTTTTGTATGATGATTGCTATCTTTAACTTTAGTTGTATCTGCTTGAACTTTAACAACAAATTTTCCTGAAACTGATAAACCCTCTACTGCAGATGCACTTGTTGTGAATCCTGCTACTGCTACTGCAGCTACTAAACTCATTCTTACTAATTTTTTCATATGTTCTCCTAAAATTTCGAAATTTTTTCAGTTACCAAGACGCGCGAACTGCTCTTTGTCCAAAAGGCTTAAAGAGACTTTCTTGGTACCGTTGGGAAAAGTTTACAAGGATAATTTTTAAATTTAACTTAAATGATTGAATAAATTATTAAATTTGCCATTAATTGTGTAATAATAAATAATTATTGTAAACATAAAATTATTTTTTATATACTAACTGAAACATTGCAATTATCGAGTATTGTAGGCTTTATTATTTCAATTCTAAGCTTTTTAATTTCATATTTTTTGCATAAAAATGTTTTTAGATATTTTAATGCATCTTCAATTAATTTGAACTTATTCTCAATCATTATTGACAAAATATCACTAGAAACCTCTGCATAATTGATAAAAATATCATTTTTAAAGTCATATTTGAAGCTAGTGTTGATAATAATTATTTGTTTTTTCACTCTTTCTTTTGGAAGAATTCCGATAATACACTTAAACTTAAGATTAGTTATTTTAACTTTCATATGAGACCTTATGTGTTTTTATAAGATTAGCACATAAATTGTGCAAAAAAAAAGGCTAAATCTATAGCCTTTATCTTAAATTGTTGATCTTTAGTAGATCTCTTTTTTGATTCGGAGAAAAAACTATATTTAGATAGCTTTTTTCTCCTCTCCTTTAAATAAACGAATGATATTTGGTATATGTTTATAATATATTATGAATGTTATAAAATAAACAGGTACATTTGAATCTATATTTAAACCATCATTTAATAATACAGCAGAAATTACAACTCCTGCAAGTCCTAAAAGTGAAGAAATAGATGAGATTTTAAGTACTTTTGCGCAAAATCCCCAAACTAGGGCACCTATTAATGTAGGAATTGGAATTAGAACTAAAAATACACCTAGTCCAGTTGCAACACCTTTTCCACCTTCAAGTCCTAAGTAAATGCTATAACAGTGTCCAATAATACTTAATACTGCCATTGCCCATAAAGTAGATTCACTAACACCATATGCTGCAGCAAATAATAAAACTAATGTTCCTTTAATTGCATCTAATATAACAGTAGCTGCTGCTAGTTTTTTAGCTAGTCCTGGATTTGTCTGTTTTACAACTCTAAATACGTTTGTTGCACCTATTGATTTACTACCATGTTCTTTTATATTTACTCCAGCAAATGTTTTTGCTAAAAGTAAACCAAATGGAATTGATCCTATTAAATAAGCTGCTAAATAAAAAAGTATATTTTCATTTATGAAATCCATACTAACCTTTCTTTAAAAACTGAATTTTTATTAATTCTTTATAATTTAAAAGGATTATAACTAAAATTTAGTTATATTCGCATTAGAAAAGATACATATAAATATGTATAAAAATAAAATATACATTTAGTTAAATATAGAAAAAGGTTAAAAGTGGATTTAAAAAAAGAAGTACTAAAATTAAAAGAAGAATTAGATGTAACTATCGTTGCACACTTTTATCAAAGAGATGAAGTATTCGATGTTGCAGACATTACTGGTGATTCTTTAGAATTAGCTAAAAAATCAGTTAAAACTCCTCATCACAATATTATATTTTGTGGCGTAGGTTTTATGGGTGAGAGTGTAAAAGTTTTAGCACCTCATAAAAGAGTAATTATGCCAAAAGTTGCCTGTTGCGCGATGGCTAGAATGATAGATGAATTATACTTTGATGAAAGTATTGAAACTCTGGAAAAAGCCGGTGTTAAAAAAGAAGATGTTTTACCTATTACTTATATTAACTCTAGTGCTGCTGTAAAAGCTAGAGTTGGTGAAATGGGTGGATTAGTATGTACTTCATCTAATGCTTTCAAAATTATTGAAAGAGGACTTGAATCTGGTAAAAAGATTTTATTTGTACCTGATAGATGTTTAGGACAAAACTTTGCTAGACAAATGAATTTAAAATCAGCTGTAATTGGTGTTGATGAAAATTTAAAAGATGCAGATATTATCTGTTATAACGGTTTTTGTTCAGTACATCAATTATTCTCAGTAGAAGATATTGAATTTTACAGAGAAAAATATGAAGGTATTTTAATTGCAGTTCATCCTGAATGTGATCCTAGTATTTGTGAACATGCTGATTTTGTAGGATCTACTTCTGAATTAATTAAATTTATAAAAGAATTACCTCTTGATCAAAAAGTTGCAGTTGGAACTGAATATAATATGGTTTCAAGATTAAGAACTAAAAACACATATATTTTGTCTTCAACAAAACCTGAGTGTCCTACTATGAATGAAACTACTTTAAAAGAAGTTTATAAAGTATTAATGGATATTAAAAACGATACTGTTTCAAAAGAAAATGAAATATTTGTTGATAAAGAAGTAATTAAATGGGCTAAAGTAGCTTTAGAAAGGATGTTCGAAGTATGATACATATTAAAAAGTTTGTAAAAAATGCAATTATAGAAGATAATGGAAGAGGAGATTTATTTTTTGATATAGCTCCTAAGGGTAGATTTAAAGCTAGAGCTATTGCAAAAGATGATGGAATTTTAGCTGGTGTTAAATATGCAAAAGTATTAGCAAGAACTGAAAGATTTGATTGTAAATTTTTAAAACAAGATGGTGATAGACTTAAAAAAGGTGATATTATTGCTGAACTTGAAGGAAAAGCTTCTATTCTTTTATCTAGCGAGCGAACTTTTTTAAATCTTTTACAACATGCAAGCGGAATTGCTACTATGGCAAATGCTTATGTTAAAAAAATTGAAGACTTAGATGTAGTTATGTTAGATACTAGAAAAACAAGACCACAATTAAGAGAATTTGAAAAATATGCATCTAGAGTTGGTGGAGCTATTAATCATAGACTAGGTCTTGATGATTGTTTAATGATTAAAGATACTCACTTAAGAACTATTACAAACTTAGAAGAATTTATAGTACGTGCTAGAAAAAGAATTTCTTGGGTTACTAAAATTGAAATTGAATGTGAATCATTTGATCAAGTTAAAGTTGCTATGAGAGCTGGGGCTGATATTATTATGTGTGATAATATGAAACCTGAAGATATTAAAGAAGTTTTAATTTATAGAAATGGACATCATCCTCATGTTTTAGTTGAAGCATCTGGAAATATTTCTCTTGATACTGTAAGAATGTATGCTTTAACAGGTGTAGATGCTTTAAGTTCTGGGTCTATAATTCACCAAGCTACTTGGTTAGACTTTTCAATGAAGTTCGATTAAAAATTATTTATAAAAGTAGATCTAATTTAATTTACATCTACTTTATAAGTATAAAATTTATTTTTAAGTATTAACTAATAGTCAGTACAATTTTGTTATAATACAAAAAAAATTGAATAATGTTTTTAATTATTCTAAAACTAGGCTTACTTATGAAAAAAGATTTTATATTAAATAATAAGTTAAATACCTCTGCATTTGAAGATTCGCTAAAACTAATATCAGAATCAAGATATATTTTAATTGTAACGCATGTTTCTCCTGATGCTGATACTATTTCTTCTGCTTTAGCTTTATCATCATATTTTCATGAGAATAAAATTAATCATAAAGTTTTTAATGTTAATTTATCTGATGTTCCAAAAAGATTAGATTTTTTAGCTCATTTTCCAAAAATGATTCAGAAGTTTCCTAAATCATATGATCTAATAATTACTGTTGATTGTGGATCAAGTTCAAGACTAGGTTTTGAGATACCAGAAGATATGAAAGTAATTAACTTTGATCATCATAAATCAAATGATAACTTTGGAACTATCAACTTACTTGATATAAATAAATCATCTACAGCTGAAATAGTATATGATTTTTTTAAATTTAATGGTTTGTATATTACAAAAAATACAGCTACATGCTTATATGTAGGTATTTATGAAGACTCACTAGCTTTTACATCATCTAGATGTGATGAAAGTACATATGAGAAAATAAATTTTTTAGTTAAGTGTGGTGCTGATGCTTCAGGTATAGCTTCTAATTTATTAAGAAGAGATTCTTTAGCAAAATATAGAATTATGCCAAAAATCTTAGAATCTTTAGAACTTCATGATGAAGGAAAAGTTGCAAGTATTTATGCCGAAGAGATTTGGTTTAAACAAAGTGGTGCATTATTACATGAAACAGAAGAAGTCTTAGATATGATATTTTCAATATCGGTAGTTAAAATTGCAGTTTATTTAAGAATAGTTAACAATAAAGTAAGAATATCTTTAAGATCTAAAGGTAATATAGATGTAGCTTTAATTGCTTCAAAGTTTAATGGTGGTGGACATTATAACGCTTCTGGTTGTATTATTGAGACAAAAGATTTACAAAAAGCAAAAAACATAATAATAAAGGAAATTTGTGAGAAATAAAAGAAATGGATTTGGAAGTATAATATTTTTATTAATCCTAGCAATCATAATTTGTTCAGGTGTATATTTATATTTTTCACCAATTTTTGAGAAAAATAGCCCAAAAGTGTCATTTTCAAATGTTAAATTTTGGAATATGAAAGATATTTTAAAATTAAAATTATCTGATGATAGTGGAATAAAATATTTTAAAGTAACTTATAAAGACGAAGTTAATGAAGTTGTACTTTATGATAAAGTTTTAATTGACCCTAAAAAAAATATGATTTTAGATATTAAAGCTCCAAATTTTGATATGTTTTTCAAGGGAAAAAAAGTTACAATTTTAGTAGAAGCTATTGATAATTCTAAGTGGAATTTCCTTGAAGGAAATGCTGTATCTAAAGAATATACAATTAATATTGATAGAAAAAAACCAAGTGTTAATATTATTTCTAATTCATATGCAATAAGAAGAGGTGGTTCTGCTATTGTTATTGCTGAAGTAAAAGATCAAAATCTTAAAGATGCTTATATTTCATTTTCAGGAAAACAAAGATTTGAATTAATTCCTTTTTATAAAAAGAATTATTTTATAGCAGTAATTGCTTGGCCTGTAACAATAAAAGATTTTTCACAAGTATCTTTAATTGCAATTGATCATGCAAATAATGTTAGAAAAAGTAAAATACCTTTATACATAAGAGACTTAAAAATAAGAGATTCAGATATTAAAATTTCATCTTCTTTTATTAAAAATGTATCAACTTCTGTGCTTGAAACATCTTCTCATACAGTTCCAACTTCATTAGAAGAAATATTTGTAGAACAAAATAGAGTTTTAAGAAATGCAAATGTAAAAACAATTGAAAAAATATCTAAAAAATATATGAATAGAGATTTAGTTAAAAATGTTAAAATTAAAAGATTTAAACGATTAAAAAATTCAGCAACAGCTGCAGGTTTTGCAGATAGAAGACATTATTATTTGGATGGTGAAAAAATTGATCAAGCCTGGCATTTAGGTATGGATTGGGCTTCTTATAAAAAAGCACCTGTTAGATCTACAAATGAAGGAAGAGTAATTTTTAGTGATTATTTAGGAATTTATGGAAATACAGTTATAATTGATCATAAATTAGGAATTCAAACATTATATGCACATACAAGTTTAATTAATGTATCTGTTGGTGATCATATTAATGCGGGAGAGCAAATAGCTAATACAGGTACTTCTGGTGCAGTTTTAGGAGATCATTTACATTTTGGAGTATTAATTCAAGGAATTGAAGTTAATCCTTTAGAATGGATGGATAAAACATGGATAAAAACGAGAATATATGATGTTATAGATGAAGCTAAAAAGGTGATAAATAATAAATGAAACAAAGAACAATAGCGAAAAGCGTAGAAATTGTAGGAATTGGACTTCATAAAGGGGTTGCAGTTAAAATGAAACTTGAACCTTTAGATGAAGATCAAGGAATAGTTTTTTATAGATCAGATAAAGGAGTTTCTATTCCTTTAAAAGTTGAAAATGTAGTTGATACAAAAATGGCAACTGTAATCGGAAAAGATGGTGTTGTAGTTTCAACAATTGAACATCTTTTATCTGCAATTTATGCTTATGGAATTGATAACTTACGAATAATCTTAGATAATGATGAAATGCCAGCATTAGATGGTTCGTCATCTGGATATTGCATGTTAATTGATGAAGCAGGTATTAAAGAACAAAATGTATCTAAAAAAGTTATAAAAGTTAAAAAAGAAGTAGAAGTTACAACTCCTGAGGGTAAAAGAGTTTGTCTAAAACCATCAGAGCACATCATTTATGACTTTTCAATTGATTTTGAACATCCAGTTATCGGAAAACAAGCATATAGATTAGATTATTCACTAGAAGAATATAAAGAAAATATTTCACGTGCAAGAACTTTTGGCTTTTTACACGATTTACAATCTTTACAATCTATGGGACTAGCTAAAGGTGTATCTTTAGATAATGTTATTGCTTTAGATGATTCAAAAGTAATTAACCCTGAAGGCCTCAGGTATCACGATGAGTTTGTAAGACATAAAATATTAGATGCAATTGGAGATATGTCTTTATTAGAATATACTTTAATTGGCGAATATACTGCTCATGCTGGAAGCCACCATTTAAATCATTTGTTAACTAAAAAACTTTTAGAAGATCCAAGTAATTATGAAATAATTGATTTAGAAGAAGCACAAGAAGAAAGTAAAATGTTTGAACTAGCTTATGCTAAATCAAATAATGAGTTCTAATTTGTATCAAGTACTAGTAATATCGATTTCATCTCCTATTAAAATAGGATTATATAAAAATAATGAACTTGTAAAAACATATGAAAAAGAGGGTAAAACTTCTGATTTATTACCAGAAGTTTTAAAAGAAATTTTAGCAGAGAATAAGATTCATAAAATTTCTTATGTAAATTCTCCTGGTTCATATATGGCAATTAAAGTTGCTTATGTATTTTTAAAAACTATTTGTATAACTAAGAATATAGAATTTTTGGCTTGTTCAGGTTTTAATTTTAATGACAATTCTCCAATTAAAGCTTTAGGGAAAAAATATTTTTTCAATAAAGATGGAGAAATTAGTATAGACTTTTTGGATAAAGATTGTACAATCTCACAATTTGAATTACCCGAAGTATTAAATGAAGATATTTTTACTTCAAATACTTTACCAATATATAATTTACCAGCAGTATAAAAGGAATAAATTTGAGAGTAACAGTACCCGCAACATCAGCAAATTTAGGCCCAGGATTTGATACTTTAGGTTTAGCAATTAAGCTTAAAAACCAAGTAATCATAAAACCAGCTAAATTTCATTCTGTGTCACTAAAAGGTGAGGGTTCAAAAAACCCAATGTTAAAAGATAATAATATGTTTGTATCTATTTTCAACGATTTTTATTTTAACCTTACACAAAGAAGAAAACACTTTAGATTTGAATTTGAAAATCAAATTCCACTTTCACGTGGTTTAGGTTCATCTTCAGCTGTTATTGTTTCAGCAATTGCATCAGCTTATGCTATTGAAGGAATTGAATTATCAAAGTCTAAGTTATTAAATATGGCTTTAGCTTATGAATCACATCCTGATAACATTACACCAGCTGTAATGGGTGGATTTTGTGTAGCAACTGTAAAAGATAACGAAGTACAATATATTACAAAACCACTTCCTAAAAACTTAGCAGCAGTAATTGTAGTTCCATCTAGGCCTATGTCTACAAATTTATCTAGAAAAGCTCTACCTTACAAGTATTCAAAAGAAGACGCAACATTTAATGTTTCACATTCTTCACTTCTAACGGCAGCTTTTATGAGTGAAAATTGGGACATGCTAAAAGCTGCAAGTCAAGATACTTTTCATCAGCAATATAGAATGAAACAAATGCCAGAATTATTTGAGGTTCAAAAAGAATCTTTAAAAGCTGGGTCATTAATGTCAACATTATCAGGTTCAGGTTCTACTTTATTTTCAATAACTCATTCAAATGATGCGAAAAGAATAGAAACAATTTTAAGAAAGAAGTTCCCACATTTTAAGGTCTTTATATCAGGTTTTGATAATGTAGGATTAGTAGTTGAATCATAAACTACCAATTTAAGTAAGAATTAGGTATAATCATTGGCAAATTTAAAGAAAAGTTTAAGAACTTGTATTGTTTGTAGATCTAAGCTTGAAAAAGCTTATCTACTGAGGTTAAGGTGTGAAAATAAAAAACTTGTACCATACCAAAACTATGGTAGAAGTTTTTATATTTGTAACCAATGCTTAGATGAAAGTTTCGGTGTTACAAATGAAACGAAGAGTCTAAAGAGTATAAAAAAACTTGAAAAATCACTTTTTAGAGAGTGTAAAAACAAAGATGAGTACATTGTACAACTTAAGGAGATATTAACGAATGTCAGATAAAGTAAGAGTATATGAAATAGCAGAAGAATCTGGGGCAAGTTCTAGTAATGTAATTGAAAAAGCAAAAGATTTAGGAATTGAACTTAAAACATCACAAAGTGCAGTAACAATTGAAGATGCGGAAGAAATTGCTAATTATATTATGACTGGTAAGAGTTCAAAGTTACCTAAAAAAGTAGAAGAGAAAAAAGTTGTAATTAAAAAAGCAATGAAAAAAGAAGTAATCATAGAAGAAACAAAAGTAGAAACTACAGTTGCAAAAACTGAAGTAGTAAAAGAAATCAAAAAAGACGAAACTAAAACTGTAGAAGTTAAAACTGAAGAAGTTAAAACTGAAACTAATGTTGAGAAAAAAGAAGAAGTTAAATCTGAAACTAAAACTCTAGGTGAACCTGAAAAGAATAAAAAAGATTCTAGAAGAATTATTCCAAAAAGAAGAGGTTTAAAAATTGTTAAAAAAGCTAAACCTAAAATTGTACCAAAAGAAGAAGTAAGTTTTTCTCATAATACAACTCTTGGAAGCAAAACTCAAATGAAATCTTTAAGTGAACTTTTAGGTGGATCAGCTGATTCTAAAAAAGATAATCTTTCTAGAGTTAGAAAAGATAAGAAAAAATCTGTAGCTAGAGCTCAAGAGCATGGTAAAGTTTTAAATATCCATAACAAAAGACAAAATGACGAATTCAGAACATCTCAAGATTCAATTCTTGGTGAAGAAGTTGTTTTATTAGATATGGGATTCACTGATACTTCTAAGTTATTTGAAGATGATAGAAAAAAAGCTCAAGCAGCTCAACAAATCAGAACAACTAGACCTTCTGCTTTTGGTAATAGACCAAGAGGACTTAAAAGAGGAAAAAGAAAAAAGAGATATAACAAAGAAGTTATTCTTGAAGCAATCACTGCTATTACTATTCCTGAAGATGTTAGAGTTTATGAATTTGCTGAAGCTTGTGGAAAAACTGCATCTGAAGTAATTTCTGTTTTATTCGGATTAGGAATGTTATCTACTAAAAATGACTTCTTAAAACAAGATGAACTTGAAATTTTAGGTGAAGAATTCGGTATTGAAGTTACTGTTAAAGATGCACTTGAAGATGTTAATTATGTTGAAGATCATAATGAAGTAATTGATAAAACAAACTTTATTACTAGACCTCCAGTTGTAACAATCATGGGTCACGTAGATCATGGTAAAACTTCTTTACTTGACAGAATTAGATCATCTAAAGTAGCTTCTGGTGAAGCTGGTGGAATTACACAACACATTACTGCATATACAGTGAAACAAAATAATAAAAAAATTACTTTTGTAGATACTCCTGGACATGCTGCATTCTCTGCAATGAGAGCAAGAGGAGCTTCAGTAACTGATATTATTATTATTGTTGTTGCTGCTGATGATGGTGTTAAACCACAAACTGAAGAAGTAATTTCACACGCAAAAGCGAGTGGATGTCCAATTATTATAGCTGTTAATAAAATGGATAAAGAATCTGCAAACATGGATATGGTTAAAGCTCAAATGGCGGAGAAAGAAATGACTCCTGTTGATTGGGGTGGAGATGTTGAATTTGTTGCTGTTTCTGCAAGAACAGGTTTAGGTATTGATGAATTATTAGAAAATATTCTTATCCAAGCTGAAATGTTAGAACTTCAAGCTGATCCTACTTGTTTAGCTAAAGCTGCAGTTGTTGAAGCTACAGTTGAAAAAGGTAGAGGTCCAGTTGCTACTATTATTGTTCAAAGTGGAACAATTAGAGTTGGTGATAATATTGTTTGTGATACTACTTACGGTAGAATTAAAGCATTAACTAATGATGCTGGTAAAGCTGTTAAAGAATTAACTCTAAGTGAAACTGGTAATGTTTTAGGTCTTAGTGCAGTTCCTGCAGCTGGTGCAGTTATGGTAGCTCAAAATTCTGATAAAGAAGCAAGAGAAATCGCAACTACTAGAGCAGAACACGCAAGAGCTAAAGAATTATCTAAATCTACTAAAGTTACTTTAGAAGAAATGTCAGGATTAATTGCTGAAGGTAAAATTAAACAATTACCAGTAATTATTAAAACTGATGTTGCAGGATCTCTTGAAGCTATTAAAGGTTCATTAGAGAAAATTAAAAATGACGAAGTTAAAGTTAAAGTTCTTCACACTGGTGTTGGTGGAATTACTGAATCTGACCTTGTTTTAGCAAATGCTTCTGAGGGTTGTATTATCTTAGGATTTAATGTAAGACCTACAGGTGCTGTTAAAGCTAAAGCTAAAGCAGACGGTGTTACTATTAATACATATACAATTATCTATGATTTACTTGATGATGTTAAAGATGCCTTATCTGGTATGATGTCAGCAGTAATTAGAGAAGAAAGTTCTGGACAAGCTGAAGTTAGAGATACTTTCGTTGTTCCTAAAGTTGGAACTGTTGCTGGTTGTTTAGTTACAGACGGTAAAGTACAACGTGGTGGATTAGCAAGAATTATTAGAGATGGTGTTATTACTTATACTGGTAAAATCAAAACTCTTAAAAGATTCAAAGACGAGGTTAAAGAAGTTGCAAATGGTTACGAGTGTGGTATCATATTTGAAAGCTTTAATGACATTAAAGTTGGAGATTTCATTGAAACATTCATTGAAATTGAAGAAAAAGTTTCTATTGACGACTAGGTAGAGAAAATGAAAAGTGTAAATATACAAAGAACAGAATCTTTATTAATGGAACTAATTCCTGAGGCTTTAGCTACGCTAAATGACTCAAGAATTAACTCTTTACCAATTACTGCAGTTAACTGTAAGAATGGTAAATATGATGCTATAGTTTATTATGATGGTAGTGATTTTACGAAATCTGAACACATTGCCTTAAATAAATTATTATTCAGAGCATCTGGTGCAATTAAATCGTATTGTTTAAATTCAACTGGTTGGTACAAATGTCCAGACTTTAAATTTAAAGCAGATACAGGTTTAGAGCAAAGTTTAAATATCGAAGCTTTATTTAGACAAATCAACGATAAAAAGAGCAAATAATGAATTTAGAAGAATCAATTAAAATAACTGTTGAAGGTTGTGATGCAATTTTATATGACATTGTTCAAGTAAAAGATCATAATGACAATATTTATAGAGTTTTAGTAACACAAATTGGTGGTATTAACCTTGATAAATGTGCAGAGATTTCTAGATTAATTTCTCCTATTTTAGATTTAAATGAACCTATGAATGGTTTATATAGATTAGAAGTAAGCTCACCAGGTATTGAGAGAAAATTAAAATTCCCTCAGCACTTTATTGCTTCTGTTGGTGACAAGGTTAAGTTAAAAGACCTTTCAGTAACAAAATATAGAGGTGTTTTATTATCTGCAAACGAAGATGAAATTGTTTTAAAAACAAAATCAGAAGAAAAAACTTTTTCTTATGATCAAATTCTTTCAGCATCTACATACTTTGAGTGGTAGAAAATAAAATATTTAAAAAAGGGAAGTTCTTCGGAGCTTCCCTTTTTTTTTACTAAAAAATTAGAATAAATTAAAATAACTTTGAAAATATAAGGACTATGATGAAAATTGATGACAATTTTTATATGAAATTAGCAATAGATGAAGCATGGAAATTTCAATTACTAACTTATCCAAATCCAGCCGTAGGAGCTGTAGTAGTTAAGAATGGTGAATTGTTAAGTATTGAAGCACATAAAGAAGCGGGACAATCTCACGCAGAAGTATTAGCTCTTAAAAGTGCATATTTAAAATGCTGTCCTAGTGATAAGATAAAAATGATACATGATTCAGCTGGTATTCATAAGTATTTAATAGAAAATCATAATGGCTTTTTTAATGATTGTGAAATCTATGTAACATTAGAACCTTGTAATCATATTGGGAAAACTCCATCTTGTGCAGCACTTATTAGTGAGCTTGGACTTAAAAGAGTTATTATATCTCAAAAAGATATTAATAAAGAAGCTTCTAATGGTATAAAAACGCTTAAAAAAGCAAATATAGATATATCTATTGATTGTATGAAAAAAGAGGGTGAGCAGCTTTTATTACCATTTTTAAAATGGTCTCAAGGAACATTTATATTTTATAAAATGGCACAAACAATAAATGGAACAATTGATGGTGGAAAAATATCTTCAAATCAAGCTTTAGCTTATGTTCATGCACTAAGAGAAAAAATAGATTTACTTTTAATTGGTGGAAATACAGTAAGAGTAGATAAACCAACACTAGATGCTAGATATATAGCTGGACGTGCTCCAAATATTATGATTTATACAAAAAACAAAGTTTTTGATACAAGTATTCCATTATTTAAAATCTCTGATAGAAAAGTTATAATAAGTGATGATTTATTTAAATTATTAGATTATAAATTTATTATGGTTGAGGGTGGTTATAATTTATTAGATATTCTAAAAGAGCGAATTGATTATTTAGTTTTATTAATAAGTCCAAAAATGAGAGTAGGCCTAAATGCTACTTTAATTGATTTAGATTATAAAATAGTACATGAAAATTATATTGGTAAAGAAAAGATTGTTTATTTAGAAAGAATATAGTTAAAGAAAGAGAGTTGTACTCCTTTCTTTAACGTAGAGCAAGTATGTTTCCATTATTTTGATATTCACTAATTCTTTTTAGAACATTATTCACGCTACCTTCTAATTCTGAACCCATCTTTTTAATTTCATTTGGATATTCATCTTTCATTAAAGTCATTAATGCAAACCATAGTGGTTTTATCTTTTCTTTAAAGTTATAATCTTTATCTTCTAAAAACTCTTTTGCTTTTATATATTGTTTTTTTGATATTAATAGAAGTAAATATTCAGATGTGCATAATATTTCATCTTTGATATTTAAATTAAAATTTAAGTATTCTTTTATTCTTCCTAAACTATAAGTGAATTTTTCATCTTTTAATTGTAGTAATGAATATACAAATAAACATAATTTATTTTTATCAATTGAATATACATTTTTTAATAGATGGACAACTCGTTCATTGAAAATATTTGATAAAACATATACTGAAAGTAACTGTTGATCAGAAGGATTTGACCAAGCAAGTATTTTACTAAATACAGATTCTGCTTTTTCATATTCTTTGTTTTTATTATACAGTGATCCTAGTTGCCATAAAATTGCATTATTAGGTTCTTTAGTTTGTTTTAATATTTTTATTGATTTTTCAATATTATATGTTTCAAATTTTAGACTTTCTTTAAATAAATCAGTGTTTGTTTCAGAAACCTGAGCATAAAAACTTGAATCTATACTTTTTAAGTATTTTTTCAATTCTTCTTTTAGACTTAATTCAATTTGAACATTTAATGATGTATAACGTAGGGCTTCTGCCATATGAAATGCATGAAAGACTTTTACTTGTCCATTTTTTAATTTCGAAATTAATTCTTGGGCTTTAGATTCTAATTCTTCTTTTGTACACCAAGAAGTTAAAAATGATATTAACCATTCTACTCTTTGTCTATCTTTTTTTCTCCCAAAACGCATTAAGTACCAAATATTAAAAAATCTTTCTTTAATTTTATAAATTTTATTTTTACCTACTGTTATTGATTCAACAATTTCATATTTTTCTAGTTTTTTTAATTGCGCTGATACTGTTTTACTCTCTAGTTTAGTTTTTAAAGCTATCTCTTTAGTATATATACCATCCCAATTTATTGCAATAGTATGAACTATATCTTGAAGTTGAGCAGGTAGATCATCCATTCTATGTTTGTATAAAGGTGTAACTTCATCTAATATTTTTAATAAATCTTCAAATGAATCTCCTTCATCATCTAAGAATATATCAAATAACATTACAAGTGTTCTTGGAACTCCACCAGTTAATTGACGTATTATTTCTATTCTATTAGGAGTATTTTTTATAATATTCTCTATTTTTTCTTTTTCATCTTTATTCGCTAAAGCTAATAAAAAGATTTTACTTTCTTCTAGAGTAAAACCTTTTAATTTTATAATTTTAAAAAATTCATAAAAAGGTTGTGAATAATCATAATGTTGTTCTAACATTTTAGTTGAGCCACCAATAATTTTAAATATTTTTGAGCTTAAAAGTATTTCTCTAAATCTTCTTTGTTCTTTAAGACTTAGTTTTGCTATTAATTCATCAATATTATCAACTAATATTAAAAGTTTTTTCTTTTTCTTTTTAATTTCTTTTTCTAAAAGTCCAAATGCTTTTAAGTCATAATCATCATCTTCATAGTGCGTTTCTAAGACATCTGAGATATTAGGAAAATCATCAGCATACATATCTTCTAAATACTCTGCAATCTCTTCCCAAAGCCTTGTTAATGTTCTTATTTGATATTGTTCTTCCGCAAATTTTATACATAATAAATATTTATTAAGTTTTTTATCATTTTTACTCTCGATGTAGATTTTTCTTAAAAGAGTTGTTTTTCCCTGTCCTCTTTGACCTATAATAATATAGTGCTGATTAGATGAATTATTATCCCATGATTTGATATCTTCAAAAATATCTTCGTATATATCATTTCTTAGAACAAATCTTTTTAAAAATTGATCTTCAGACATTTCATCCGGTGTATATTTATATCTTGAAAATTTAGTTTGCAACATTTTTATACCACCATAGTTTTAAAATAGGAGAATTGAACCTATATTCTTTGATATTTTCATTATTATTAATATATCCATCATACATTAGAGAATGAATTAACTCTTTTGCTTCATCTTCATCAATTTCATATTTACAAGCTATATTTATTATTTCCAGTGACTCTAATGTATCTTGTCCAGAAATTTGATTTAATATTTCTTTTACAAATTTAAATTCATTAATATCTAGAGCTTCTTTTAATTTACTTCTCCAGTGTTCAAAATGATTTTTGTGATTTATAGAATTAGAAATAGCTTCTTCTAAAATTGTATTATTAATTTGACTAGTATTTTGTTCTTTTGAGAGTAT
>JABSON010000170.1 GCA_013215915.1 Campylobacteraceae bacterium
CATATATTTTTTTTGAATATCAATAGGTAAATTTCTCCAATAACCTTTAGGAGGCACTAAGTCTAAAACTTCCTTTTTATGCTCAGGATATTTTGAACCATCTGATTTGGGAACATCACAATTATATAATTCTCCTTTTTTAAGAGCATCTTTTGGAGTAATTATTTGTTTATTATTATAATAATCATTTTTCTCAGCCCATGTATCAACATAATAATTAATTTTTATATTTTTTTTCTTTAATTCTCTTTCTATAATAGTTGATAATGTACCTATTCCCCATATGCTTAAAGAATATATTTTTGTTTTTTCAATTTGTTCTATAATGTTATTTACAACACTAATATCAATATCATTCTCATTAGGAGAATAGAATAATGCCATCTCTTTTTTTATTCTATTATTTACTTTTACATTTTTACTAAGTATAAAATTAGATTCTTTTTCCCATAGTGAAACATCAAATTTTTTTGTAACTCCAGATTGTTGACCTGTTCCATCATTTCCAATATTGAAAACTAAAGATTTTTTTGGATAAAGGGTATAAGATTTTTCTTGATATTCTAAGAAAGTAGCTTGCACATCATAATAATTATTTTTTCTATAGGCATCATCTTTAAACTCTTTTAGAGTATTTTCTCCACAGTTATCTATGGCATACTGAATACTTTTTGGATTATTTGCAAATTCTAAATAATCATCTTTATTTATTCTTTTTACTTTATAAAACTTGTCTTTCCAAGCGCCCATTCCCCAACCTGTAAATCTTTGGAATATAAAACTATCTTCATTTTGAGTTAATGAGTTTTTTATATTTGGAGTATAACCACTAATACTATGAATATCTTCTCTATGTTCATACAAATCTAATGAGTTGTTCATAAATGTTAAAAAACCTGGAGCAGTAACGATATCATCTTCTAGATATATAAACTTATTATAAACATCTAGCATAAAATCCATACCTTTGCCATGATTAAGTAATGGTCCTAAATTATCAGTTCTTTCAATTATATGAACTTCTTTAAATCCATTGATGGTGTGTAAATACTTTCTTAATTCATTAATGGCTTTTTCATCACCCTTTTTTGCTCCATCTGAAAATATATAGAGTTCACTGTCTTTTGCAAGGATATTACTTTTTAATCCTTCTATCGTTTTTTTAAGATGTTCTAATCTACTATATGTACCAATGCCTATTGGAGCTAATTTTTTCATTTACTTTTCTCACACAATAAAAATATACTAGAACAAAGTTCTGGATATTGTTGCCCTAACTCATAACAACCTTCCAAATATTCTTTTGAAATAATATCAGTTTCAAGTAATCTATCCCATTGAAAATTTGCAAGAGCTTTAAAAAATATACCAGATCTATGAACTACCTTTAGTCCTGCTTCTTTTGCATCTTTTTCTAGAGTATCTAGTGTATATGTGATTCTATGACCATGTTCTTTTTCTGCTGGTGTTACTGCTTGGTTATGACTAATAAGTCCCATTTTTACAGCTATTTGTCTTGAGGGTGCCATTGCATTTGGAGTAACTAGAAATAATCTTCCTCCATCATTTAGCCATTCATCATTTATTCTTTTTAATACTGCTACTGGATCATCTAAATGCTCTAATACATGGGTTAGAACAATATTGTCATATTTTTTATTTAATTGTACAGTTTCAAATAAGTCGTTAATAAAAATTACAGTAGAAGGAACTTTTTCTTTAGCTTTTTTTATTGCTTCACTTGATGCTTCTACACAAGTTATATCATTAAAATAATCTACAAATCTTTTTGTAAATTCTCCTTTAAAACAACCTAATTCTAATAAATTACCATCTTTGTTAAAGAATAATTCAAATGATCTCATCATAAAAGGGTGCATTACATCATAATCAAAACTATATCCATATTGTCTGTCATTATCAATTATTTCATTATTATAATTTCTTTTTTTATTCATCATTTTAATCCCAATATTTGTTTTCTTTAATTAAGTCAATATAATCACTTCTTAATATACCAACAAGAATCTGATCCCAATATTGTCCTTTTCTGAAAAAATATTTTTCTCTTAATCCTTCTTTTCTCCATTTAAGTCTTTTCCCACAATATGTTGAAATTGATAAAGTATTATATTCAATCATAGAACCTTCTAATCTTTCTAAATTTAGTTCATCAAAAGCATATTTCATTGTTGCCATAATAGCATGTATCCCATATCCTTTTTTTCTATATTTTGAATCTCCAATTACTAAACCATGCCATGCTCTTCTATTTCGCCAGTCAATATTGATTATACTTGAAAGTCCAATAATTCCATAGTTTGGAACTTCAACTACCAATCTTTGGTTTAATTTATCATTTTTAAGATTATCAAACCAAGAATTATGAAAATCCATTGAACTTGGAAAGTGTAGTTCTCCAATTGCATCTTGTGTTTCTGGATCGTTTGCCCATTGGTGCAATAAAACTAAGTCTTCTTTTTCTATTGCTCTTAATATTATATTTTTTCCTATAATTTTCATTTTTGTCCTATTTAAATTAAAATATTATTTTTGCTAATCCAAAACCATATCGTCCAAAATCATTTCCGTTATAAAGAATATATAAATTATTGTTCATTTCAAATACATGTGGATAACATTGCATATTTCCATCCCAATCATTTTCATTTATATCAAAATCAATTAATGAATCATTCCTTGTCCAAGTAATAAGATCATCTGAATGTGCATATCCAATTTTATAACTTTTTTCTCTATTATTTCTAAAACCAATAGCTTCTCTATAACAAAAGAACATATGATATGTATTATTAAATTCTATAACAGAAGGAAGAGCTTGACATTCATCTTCGTTTAATTTATCTTCAATAATTAATTTATTTTCTTTTTCCCATTTTATTCCATCTTTTGAAATGGCATGAGCAATTTTATAAACTCTTTCTGGCTGATTATTATCATTATTTATCCATCTAAGACCATAAATATACCACATATGAAAAATGTCATTATAATTTTTAACAAAAGCATCCCCTACTAAAAATGGTTCGTTAATAGATGGAGCAAGAACTGGTCCTTGTCCTACTTTTTCGAATGTTAAACCATTATCATTGCTAATTGCTAAACCTACTGATGCATCAACTGATACTGATACCCTTCTTGACCATCCTGTTGTATAAGCAAATATTTTATCTTTTACTTTTAGAACATTCATTGGAAAAATTCCATGTTGATCAAATGTTCCTATTTCCCCAAGTTCTATAATGGTTTTTTTTGATACATCTATAATCTCAAAGTTTTTTGTCATATCAACAAAAGAAATATGACTTAAATATTTATTATTTTTATCTTTTTCTCTTGTTGAAAAATATATTCTTATAAAATCACTAAAAATAATAACTTGGGGAGACTGTGAAAATTCAAAACAATTATTTTTTAAGTTAAAATCTCTTGGATCAAATATTTTTCCTAATTTTTCTAATTTCATTTTAAAGAACCTTCTAATTTAGCTATTCCAAATCCAAATTTACCAACATGATTTCCTAGATATAACATATACACACTATTATCAAGTTCAAAGACATGAGGATAAGCAATTGATTGGCTATCCCAACCTTCATTTGAAATATCAATTCCAACTTTTGAATCATCTCTTGTCCAAGTGATCATATCTGTGGACGAAGCATAACCTATACGATAGCCTCTATTATTATTTCTGAAGTCTAAGCAATATTTATAACAAAAAAACATATGATATATTCCATTTGAGAATATTACATCAGGGCTAGCTTGGCACTCATTTTCTTCTAAATCATTAGAAATTATATTTTCTTCATTTCTTTCCCAATTTATTCCATCATTTGAAATGGCCATTCTTATTTTATAAACAGCTTCCGGTTTTCCATCATTTTCAAGCCATTTAGTAACTGCTACATACCACAAATACCATTTATTATTGAACTTTCTAATTTTAGGTCCACTTAAAACAAATGGTTCATTAATAGAAGGTGCAATAAGTGGCCCTTGTCCTAGTTTTTTAAAAGTTTTGCCTCCATCTTTACTAATAGCCATACCTATAGCTACTGTAAAGGGAATAGATTCACATCTTGTCCATCCTCCATAATAAGCGATATAGTCATTATCTTTTTTAATTACAGAAACAGGATATGTTCCAAATTCGTCAAATGTTCCTTTTTCTCCAAGTTGCAAAATTGGATCTTCTGAAACTCTTAGTATTTCAAATAAATTATTTCTTTTTAAATCTACATAAGCAGAATAACTTACATATTGTTTTGACTCATCAGGTAATGGTCTACATGAAAAATAAACTCTAATATAATCATCAAAGATTATCACAGAAGGAGCTTGTGCAAATTCTTTTAGCCATTTTCTATTAAGTACTTTTTGTGGTTCAAAAAGTACTCCTAATTTATTCCATTTAAACATCAATCTTTATCCTAATAATATTTTTTTGTAGCAACAGCTAATAAACCAGCACAATATTGAGGTACATCTTCACCTAAAGACATAAATGCTTTTATAGCATCATCACCTAATGAAAACATTTGAGTTTCAGATAATGCTTTTAAATAAACACCTTTAATATTTAAAATCTTTAAACCTGCTTGTTCACAATGATCTCTCATCATATCAACTGTATATAACCTTCTATGTCCAACTTCATAATCTTTTGGTGCAAATGCTTCATAATTATCTAATAATCCCATTTTGTATCCTGCTCTTCTATTTAAAGACATGCAATTAGGAGCAGAAATAAATATTAACCCATCATGTTTTATCATTTTTGTTAAACTTTTTAAAGATTCAATAGGATCTTCAACATGTTCAATAACATTTAAAAAGAATATATTTTCATATTTTTTCTTATTTTCAAAAGTTTCTAAAAGATTTTCATGGCACTTTATTGTATTTATTCTTTTCTTTAATAAATTAATATTCTTTTTTGATGGTTCGACAACTTCAAATTCATTAAATAGTTTATGTAATCTTTCTGTTGAGTATCCATTTCCACAACCAATTTCTAGTGCATCTTTATAATTATTAATTGATTTTTTAATTAATTCAATTTCTCTGTCAATCATAAGTTCATCAATATAATCGCCTTTTTCATAAAAACTATTAATTTGTTCTAAGTGTGCGATCTCTTTCAAATTTTCCATTTGTATCCTTTTAGTATTTATAAAAACCTATTTTAGTTTTTTTCCCTAGTTTTAATTCTTTTACATTCTTAACTAACATTTTTGCTGGTTTATATTTTATTTCTCCAGTTGTTTTAAACAAAGTATTTAATATATTTAAACAAATGTCTAAACCAATTAAATCAGCTAGTTCAAGAGGACCCATATTATGATTTGCACCTAGTTTCATACAGGTGTCAATATTTTTAATGCTTGAAATATTTTCTTCAACCATAATAATAGCTTCATTAATCATTAAAAAAAGCAATCTATTTACAATAAAGCCTGGAGTATCCGGAATTAAAATACAATGTTTATTAAGAGTACTTAAAAAATCAATAATAAATTTTATTGTATCATCTAGGGTATCTGATGTTTTTATTATTTCTACTAGAGGTAAAGACATAAGAGGATTAAAAAAATGTGTACCTAAAAATTTTTCTTTATATTTAGAATTTTTTGCTAATTCTGTTATGCTAATAGTTGATGTATTACTAGCAATTACTTTTGGATTAATTAAAATCTTATCTAATTTTTTAAATAATTTTATTTTTTCATCTTTATTTTCAGTTATTGATTCTATAATTACATCACAATCTTTTAAGTCTTCTAGTTTATCAGTATGTATTATAGGATTAAGTGAAATATTTGATTCTAAATCTCCTAATCTCTTATGTAACTTAATTAATCTAGTTATTTTTTTATCGAAATCATTTTTAATTCTATAATTCCATACTATAGTAATAATGTTTTTAGCTGATAAAAATGCTGCAATTTGAAGTCCCATTGTTCCAGCTCCTAAAACTCCAACTTTTAAATTTTTCAAGTACACTCCTTTGTAATTAATGTAAAATCATTAAGCATTTCTTTAATTTGATCTTTATTATTAAACATCATTATGTCAATAATTGATAAATAAGAAATAAATTCAGTGTTAAATTGTTTATATTTTGGAACATTAGATTCTAAAAATGATAATTTAATCTTTTCTTTTTTGAAAGTATCTATATCATATAATTCTTTTCCACCAATTGGATTTATATATTCTTTTGTATTTAACTTTTTACTTATGGCAATAACTTTTTCTTGAGATTTTAAAGTATGATTTATATCAATATTAGATGATATAATAATTTTTGTATTTAT
>JABSON010000171.1 GCA_013215915.1 Campylobacteraceae bacterium
ATTTTGGAAAATAATACTATTTTCTAATTTCTATGCCTTTTTTACCATTAGATTTAATACTCTATATATCATTTACAGTTTGATGCTTAAATTTAAAAATTTTTTCAGAAATACTTTTTACTTTTCAACTATGACTGAATTCTCTTCTATTCATTTATCTAATTTTTCTACAATTGAAATTAAAGTAATTGATTCTTTAATATATATACTTAAAACAGCATATTAATCAACTAAAGTTTGTGAGTTTTTTTTTCCTTCTATATTTTTAGATGTTAAATTTTTTATTAGAACTTCAATAATTTGAGAAGCTTGGGTTGATTTATTAGATAGTATTCTTAAGATACTTACAAATCTTTTTCCAACTCTTGCTGCTTATACTACTTAAGTGATAAAGTTTTATTATTTAAGATGAAGAGGTTTGAATTTTTTGCCCTAAAAAAATATTTCTTTATTTCTTTTGATAATTTTATAATAATACTTTCTAGTTCATAAATTTTTTATCTAGCTATTATTAGAAAATATATGTTCTCTTTTTAATCTAAGGATTTATAAAAGTATGTAGTATTATAAACTTCATCTTGAGTGAGTTTAACTATAAGAACTATTATTTATCTTTTTTTATATGATTCTATAATTCTTCAAAAGCAACTTTTGTCATATTTTTATGTCTAAGCATATTAGGATAACTTAAGAGTTGTATTAGTTATAATTGATTTATGGGTTTTAAGATTGAGAATTATTTTTGACTTGAGTATAAAAGAAAGGACTAAAACTAAGTGTATTTAAATACACTTAGTTTTTTAATTATAGAATCTTTTCTATATCTTTTATTAAAGATGCAGGTTTTGTAATAGGTGCGAATCTATCAACTACAACACCTTCTTTATTAACTAAAAATTTTGTAAAGTTCCATTTAATTTTATTTCCAAAAATACCGCCTGATTTATCTTTTAAATAAGCATATAAAGGTGATTCATACTCACCATTAACTTCGATTTTTGAAAACAAGTCAAATTTAACATCATAAGTAAGAGAACAAAAACTTTTAATTTCTTCTTCATTCCCTGGTTCTTGTTTTGAAAACTCATTTGATGGGAAACCAAGTATTTCTAAACCTTGATCTTTATATGTTTCATATAATTTTTCTAAACCCTCATACTGAGAGGTAAATCCACATTTACTTGCAACATTTACTATTAATAAAGTTTTACCTTTATATTTAGACATTGATACAATATTTCCATCAATGTCTTTTACTTCAATATCATAAATACTCATATTAAATCCTTTTTCTTGCGTAAACATATGCCCAAGCAATTAATACTAATTGTATAGGAAGTCTAATTAATAAAGAAGTTTCACTCATTCCTTCAAAATCTTGATGATTTAAGTACATATTTATATTTGCAGGAAATATTGCAATTAAAAGTATAATTATACCAATAGCTGCTTTTTGGCTTGTTTTAGGAATCATTAATAAAAGTCCTAAAAGTATTTCTATTACGCCACTTGAATAAACTATAAACTCATGAAATGGTATATATGAAGGCATAGCATTTAAATAAAACTCTGTTTTAGTAAAATGTGCATATCCACCAAATACAAATAATATACCTAATAAAACTCTAAAAATTACATATGCTGTGTTTTTAATTTTTGCTAACATTATTTAATAAACTCCACTACTTCATCAAAATCTAATCTTTGTTGTGTCGATTGTGTATTAATTCTATAACCAAATGGTAAAACCATTGCTAATTGATATTTTTTGAGATCAAGTTCTAAAACTTCTTCAACTTTACTTTTTTCAAATCCTTCTATAGGACAAGAATCAATTCCAATTAAAGCAGCTGATGTCATCATATTTCCTGCAGCAATATAAGATTGTTTTGCAGTCCAAGAATAAATGTTTTCGTCAGTTGATAAAGTATCTTTTAAATGTCCCGCATAAAGTCCCATATAAAAATCTAAAGTCTCTACTGGCATTTCTCTTCTTGCAAATCTTTTTCTAACAACTCCTGATTCTGGTTTAACAGAATCAATAGCAGCTAAAATAATTACTAAATGAGAACAAGAAGTAATTTGTTTTTGATCCCAGCAAAAAGGTTTTATTTTTTCTTTTAATTCTTTGTTAGTTATAACTAAAAACTTCCAAGCTTCCATTCCAAAAGATGAAGGTGATTTTCTTCCTGTTTCTAGTATATATCTAATATCTTCATCACTTATATTTTTCGTATTATCAAACTCTTTACATGCATGTCTAAAATCCATTGCTTTTATAAATTCATTTCTCATATTTTTCCTTTTATATTTTTTATTTTTTTATGCTTTTTCTAAAATTTCTTCAATTGCTTTTTGTGTATATACTTCACCCATACCCCAGATTTTTGCAAGCTCACTTGCATTTTCAGCTAATGGAGAAATTGCTGATCTTGGAATATTTACAGATTCTAAAGTAGTATTTGCACCAATATAATTAAACCATTCTTCTAATTTTTTAATTGCATCAAATGAATCATCACTTGAAAATATCTCTTTTGCGAATCTTGAAAATTGTTTTTCATTATTCTGTTTATACCATTTCATCCAAGCAGGAATAACAACAGCTAAACCAGCTCCATGAGCTACGTTAAATAATGCAGATAATGAATGTTCAATCATATGATTAGGAAAAATTCCATCTTTTGTTCCAGCTGGAGTTAAACCATTAAGACCTTGAATAGCAGCCCAAGCAAATTCAGCTCTTGCGTCATAATCATTAGGATTTTTTAATAATACTTCAGTAGTTTCCATTATTGTTTTAATAATTGATTCTACTAATCTTGAATTAAATGTAGGCTGAACAGATGCTGTAAAATAAACTTCAATACAATGAGATATAACATCAACTGCTGAATATGCTAAATATTCTTTTGAAACACTTGCCATTAATTCTGGATTAATAACAGATACTACAGGATTTAATAATACCGATGAAATAGCATATTTTTGTTTTGTATCGTCATTAATAATAACAGAATTACCATTCATTTCACTAGCAGTAGCAGATAAAGTCATAATTGTATATACAGGTAATGCTTCTTTAATTTCAGCCTTGTTAATAAAAAAGTCCCATACATCTCCATCATACTTAGCTCCAGCAGAGATAGCTTTAGCAGAATCTGCAACAGATCCTCCACCTACAGCTAAAATAGCATCAATATTATTCTCTTTTACTATTTTAATACCTTCATTTACTTTTGATAATAAAGGATTAGATACAACACCTGATAATTCTTTATAAGAAATATTCTTTTTATTTAAAGAATTAACTACTTTCTCAAAAAGTCCATTATCTTTAATTCTATCAGATCCATATACTATTAAAACATTTTTAATAGATGATTCTTCTAAATATGTAGAAATGTCATTTTCTTTATTTTTCCCAAATTCAATTCTAGTTGGATTGTAATATGTAAAATCATTCATTCTTAGCCTTTGTTTTGTTAAAAGAAGTATAGAAGAATTTAACTTAAATTATCCTTACAATACTTTAGGTAAGTAAGGGATTAATAATAAAGATACAAATAAATATTATTAAAAAAGATATTTAAATTAAGAAGACGCTAGATTTGGTCTTAAAGAGAAAATATTTTTTATTATAATAATAAATTTAAGTAAAAAAGAAAGTAGAAAATTAGAGATATTATATAATATAATTTCTCCATTTAAAATAAAGAGAGGAATATATAAAAGATTAGTTATTCAATTTGTGCATAATTCCAAGAATTATAGCATCAGTTCTTTTCATTCAAAATGGAGATAAAACATTAATATTTTAATTATTTTTGTAGCACAAGAAGCTTTTCAATAAAATAGATTGATACTGCAAACGTAGAAGTTTCGCACATTACACCACAATAAGTTAATAATCTAGTAACATTAGTTTTTAAATGAATTGTAGTTAAATGTGAAAATACTAATGCTCTAATTAATTCTTTATAAAAAAGCTTTTGTTCAGTACAGTATTTAATTATAGGGAAAGATGCTCTCATTCCTTGATTTTTACTAGCCTTTGTAGTCATAACAGGAAATGAATATCCACTCATTTTAGCATCAAATTCTGCTTAGTAAAACGATGCTCATTAGTTTCTAAGATCTTTACAGTAAATATCTTTTTTCATATTTTTATTAATTAATGATCCAATATTTACAGCAAATTCTTCTGTTAAACTAGCATTTATATTGCTGAGTTTAAATAAATTACTTGATCAAATATTTTTGTAACTAATTTTATATCAATAGTTTTAGCAAAATTATAAATTAGTTCAACTTATAAAATTGATTTATCTTCACCTGTTATTTTAAAATCATTATCTTTACATATTTGTTCTAATAAAATTTTAGATTTTTATTTGTAAATTCATATATAAATCAAATAAAATTTAACTTATATATAAAAATAAAAACATATTAATATAAATATTAATATGCTTTATTTAGTTTTGATTCTAGTTTCTTTTGAAAATAAGTAAATATAATAATAATTCCCCAGTATACTAAAGCAACAGCTAAAAATGATTCAAAATATTTAAATGAACTAGCTGATTCTAATTTTGCTTTTGCCATAATTTCAGGTACTCCAAGAGTAAAAGCTAAAGAAGTACTTTTTAGTAAATCAATAAAATTATTCATTAAACTAGGCATGGCAACTCTCATAGCTTGTGGAAATATAATATAAAAGAAAGCTTGTGTTCTATTCATTCCTAAAGAATAAGCAGCTTCAAACTGACCTTTTGAAAGTCCTTTTACAGCACCTCTAATAGATTCTGCCATATAAGCAGAAAAGTGTAAAGATAATCCAACTATACAAGCTGTATATGCATCTAAAGAAGCTAGAATAGGTATAACCTGAGGTAGTCCAAAGTATATCAAAAACAATTGAACTAAAAGAGGAGTACCTCTAAAAAATGAAACATAAATGTCACAAATTTGTGCTAATACTTTTACATTATATGTTTTAATTATTGCAATTATAATTGCAATAAAAAAAGCTATTAGGGTAGAAATACCCGTCAAGCTTAATGTAATATCTAAATATTTCAACAAAATAGGAAAAAGCCCTAAAGTGTAGTCTATATCAAAACCTAACATTTATTTTTTTGTAATGTCTGTATTAAACCATTTCATAGAAATTTCTTTTAATACACCCTCTTCTCTTAAAGCAATAATTGCAGAATTAACTTTTTTTAATAATTCTTTATTTTTTTCATTTTTTAAGAAAGGAAAAGCGTTTTGAATTACTACAATAGGAGAACCTACTAGTTTTAATGGTAATTTAGATTTTTTAATTAATGCAGCAGTACCAACTCTATCTTGAACAAATGCATCAATTCTTTTTAATACAACATCTTGCTCAAAACCATTACCATCATAAGTAATAACTTCAATTTTAGAGTCTTTATCATGATCTTTTACTATAGTTGCATAATTAGTACCTAAAGAAACTCCAATTTTTTTACCTTCTAAATCTTTTAAAGAAGAAATATCATTGTTATCTTGGTGAACTACAATTTGAGCTCCATCATATACATAAGTTTCTGCAAAATCATATTTAGCAATTCTTTTATCTGTAATAGTAATTTGATTAGAAATAGTATCAATCTTACCTGTTTCTAACATTCCAAATAATCCAGAAAATTTAGCAGTTTTAAATTCAACATTAAAATCTAAATTTTTAGCTATTGCATTCCATACATCAATTTCAAAACCTTGTAGCTTGTCATTTTCATAAAATGTAAATGGATAGTAACCACCAGATGTCCCTACTTTTATTACTTCTTTTTTAACTTCTTCAACTTTTTTGTCTTCTTTATCAAAACAAGCTGTAAATAAAGCTGCTGTGATTAAAAGAGAAATCATTAATAATCTTTTCATTATATTCCTTAATAGATTAGTTTTTTCGAATTTTACTAAATTATGCTTTAAGTCAAACTTATGTGAGAATATTAAGTCTATAGAAATTATTGTATTTTACGTTAAGAATACTTATCTTATATATAAAATTCTAATTATAAATATTAATACACTATTAATAGCTGACTATGCCTAGAAAATATATGAAATTATCTTATTTCTACATATTGTCATTAATAATCAATCTATAGTTGATAAATTAGCTTAGGTATTGATTTAGAATAATTAAAGCATTTCTTCTCTTAAAAATAAATAAATATTGTAATTTAGAAAACGCTTAAAGTTATAATAATTTTTAGGATTATTAAAAATAATTCATTTTATTAATATTCTAAGAGAGTAAACTTACTC
>JABSON010000172.1 GCA_013215915.1 Campylobacteraceae bacterium
ATCCGTATTTATCTATGAAACGTTATATTGTATTTATTATTTTAAAAAACTACACATGAACAAATATTTGTAATGATATATTTCAATGTTATAGTAGGTAAATTTTATTTTGTGTTAGAAAATAAATCATTATAACTTGTTCCCAGAATAAATTTAGCTACCCGTGCAGGAAATCTTGCCGCAAATCGTTTCCTGCACGGGTCTACCTAATAGACCCGTGCAGGAAACGATTTAGGGCAGGTTTTCCCACACGCTCATTAATTCTTCAACACCTAAAGTAAAGGGCAGGTATATGAGAAATAGATGTTACATTTAACCTGACAAATATGCATGGTTTCCAGCAATTCACAAAAGCAAATTTCCCTGATATTTTCCCTGACGTTAGCCGCGTTATTTCACGTTGTTTCGCGAAATTTGACCATCTAATGAAATTTTAGACGATAATATACTGTATAAACATTTCCCATATCTAGTGTAACTGTAATACTAATTTTATTTGCTGATCTAATAGGAACAGTAGCTTTTACCAATTCTACAGTCATAAATATACAGAATTTGGCGCGTCAGCGCCGATTTTTTTGAAAAAAGAACACAAAAGTATCAATTATTTTAGGTGCCGATAACGCAGATTTGCGTTAAAAACAGCGTGAAATTTCTATGAAAAATTTCCCTGACACTGTCAAGTTTCCCTGACAGATTTTTATTTCCCTGACAGCTGGAAACCATGTTGACGCAACCTGACTTTTAAATTAGCTCAAAATAATTTTCCTCATTAAAAATCTGTTGAAAAGCAACACAAAAATCCAAAATTATAATCCTTCTTTATTTTTTTCAAAAACTAATCATTCTTTGAAGGAAAACCCCGCAAAATCTAGAAGACGGTACCAATAAAAAAAACTCCCTTCACTGAATCTCTGCCATCTTTTACAATTTTTAATTTTCACTTGATCCTTCCTTCATATAATATATACTCTACTCACTCACACAGTATGGATAAATTAACAAAATAATGTAAAACTATAAAGTCAGCGCACAACTACTAACATTTTATAACATAGTAAGAAGCAATGAGCAATTATTGGTGGTGCTCAGTGTGGAATACCAGAGATCGCTAGCACTGCATTATTTACCTCACATAAATCCCACAGTTACTAAGCAAGAAAAACATTTTATTAAATACATAGAATTTTGATCTTGAAAACTTATGTTAACTTCCAAGACTTCAGTCTTGTCTGCAATCATTGACTAAATATTGTTCGGAGTAATGTCTCAGATCATGGACTAAATATTGTTTGAAAGAAAGTGACAAAATGAACAATTGTTCTTTTGTCAATTTCTTACACACATTAAAAGCCAATGTAATATCTCAGTATGAAAAATATGTACAAATCAATTGGATTAAGATATAAAATGCCTCCATTACAAGATATAAATTTAATTGGGACTGCACTTTATCAGAACTCCTGCATACTTTATTCTTATGTTGATTTTTAACAGACAATATGACTCAATAAGAATGGTGAAATACTGAACAAACAACTAGGGATGGATTCTTGCAGGGCTGGGGGTTCAGCATTAGATATACGGTTACAAAAAAAGCTGCAGTAATACTGTGTGGTGATAATTTTTAAAAGATTTGATAGAGTGGTACACTTTCAATAAATAGGGATGCAAACAGTTTTAACATTAATATGTTGCAAGCAATGGCTTTTGAAAAGAAAAGATACTTTGAGATGAAAACTTTGAGTTATTGAAAAATTGTATATTTTTTGAAGCATTACGTGACATACCATACAAGGTTAAGACAACAAAATAGAGAAGCGTGGATGAGAGAATCTGTAATATCAATTTTAAAAAATATAAAAAGGTTAATTCCCACATTTCTAATTCGAATAAAATAGTTACGTCTATATAAATACTGTCACAATTCCTCTCAAATAGTTCTGCCTATATAAACATTATTAAAACTAGATTTATGTGAGGTAAATAGTAAATAACATTAACAAATCTTAGCACTTTCATAATATCAAAATAATCTTCCTCCAATTACATAAATTATACAAAACGTTATGTTCAACGTTAGTCTCCTCCTGTATATTATGAACGTGTTGATCTCTCTATATAAGTTTGTACTATTTTAATCACACTGACTTCACTGTTAACACACCATCTCAACTTGTCACCTTCTAAACTGTGCTCAATAAAAATATACTATTTACAATTGTATAAAAAGTAAAACTCTTGTTGACTAGAGTATCCTACAGTCTCCGCCTAACACAAACACTACATCAACATTATTGTCAGCACAAAGTATTATTAGAAAACATTTACAAATCAGATTCACTCCTAAATAATGCAGTAACATCGAGTATATGTGGCGACTTCCTAATTCTTGTCCATGAAACCAAATTGTTATATACAAAACTCGCAAAAAGTAATAAATCACAGAGAAAAACTAATGATTCGATAAGAAATTCTCATTCGAAAAAATTGGTGTTACGAAATGAAATATTACAGTAGTATAGAGCATAGATGTCCAGAGGGTCTGAAAAAAAGGAGGAAGAAAAGAGGAAAAAAGGAGGAAAGCGTCGTTTCGTGATTTTCGCATTGTTTCGCAATTTTCATATAAAGAGAAATTGGTGTTTGTAGACAATTTTGAACTTTTCTGAAGAAAATTTTGAACTTATGGGAAGAATTGTTTTCCGGTACTTTTAATTATTATAAATCAATAATTCTTGTGAAAACGTGTCAAAGCGGGCCAAAACACGTATGTTCGGACAACAACAAGGAGGTTTTCCTTCCTTTTTTTAGAAAAAAGGGAGGAAATGGACATCTATGGATTAGAGATTGCTGCCACATTGGATTCTATAAAAATCTAAATTGTCCAGAAAATAAATAATCCATATTGCTACTGGAAAGATTAATTACAACAATTATAAAAACCTAAATCTTTTAATTAGTCTGCTGCAAAATGTGGGTGTTCTGTTACCATGTGACAGAAGACTGCCTCACAGAGGCAACAATACTGTAAATTGAGAAGCTACACCCACATACAGCAGTTCTTTTTTCTTATAATATTCCAAGGGAAATACATTTTAACTATTTCTCAATACAATTTTTGAGATTGTTCCCTTGATCTGGTTACTTGAACAAAAATCAGATATTATAATGTATATTGCATTAGATAGGATTATTCACAGCCAGGGTGATATATAGATTACCACAATGACAATTGCACATGTACAGTAGGAAATGAAAACTATTAATACAATGTTACTCTCAATAAAACATTCATTCACCCAAAGTAGTGTGTATTAGAGCCAACCCTGGGAGTAAATCAACTTCACGGGCAGCAATCAACTTTTTTTTTTACAGAGAAATTAAAAGGGCTAAAATGAGTTAGTCACAAATAAACTCTTAACAAACCCTTTTCTTTCTCAGAATACCTTAAAAGCATGAACATTGCACTTTGTAGTGAAATTTGATATACTAATTGTCACTAGAGATTTATCGTTCAGATTACATTCACGCAGATATTTAAATAAAACTCAGCCTAAGTTTGATATCAAAATCTGACTGAAAAATAAAAAACTTCTATTTAAAAAAGGACACTTTTTCATTGTTAAATATACATACACAAGATATCAAAAGCAGGCGTTAACTTTAAACTTAGACCTATAGGATACAAGAAATATCAAAGAGAACCTTTAATTTCATATTTAACTGACTCTCGTTGGTATTTATGATGTGCAGGAGGGGTTTTATGGTGATAATAACGGAGACTTGTACTACTCTAAACCCCCAAACTCATTCATATTTAAAGGTATCCAATGTTAGAACTATTCTCACATCTCTACAAGACCAGTGATTTCCAACGAGATTTCTAACTTACTTTAATATCACAAAGTAATGGTACAACACAGTCAACTTAAGGTGGTACCCTATTAATGGGTGACTGTGCTCATCATTCAAACTATGTTCCCCGGAAATAGGGTCACTAAGAAGCACAATATATCTGGGATTCTAAGAAACCATATTTCCCGAATATATAGTTGGAAGTGTACGCACACCACACCCATGAATTATTAAATAATGTACCACCTTGAGTTGGCTATACTGTACTAGTAGCATGATTTTTAAATAGTCACAGAGCATTAATCATCAAAACAAGTCTTGTTAAAGATGAATAGACAATTACTATTTAAAAATTAGGCCACAATAATTATATGAAAGACTTACAGTAATTATCCAACAGAATATTGCGACATGAAATAATTATCCTTGAGGATATATTGTCATATAGACTTGACTAAAATATTGGAAACCACTGGTAAAATATAACGCTGTATAATGACTAAACTTCTTTTAGAACAGTATGACTTAAGTTAATAATTACATCTTTTCAAATCGGAAAATTTCAAATTATATTAACCTAGAAACTGGAATCTAAATTTCTTTTTTATCCGAATCGCTATCCTAGATGTTGGAATGGACTTTTTAACAACAAATATTCACAGGCAAATCGTTATTATAATGTATCAAATTTCATTTTCTAAAAAAAATATCTTTAATAATACTATAAGTTGAAAAATTTGGATTTGAAAATTATGTTTTAACAACTAAAATCATATTCTCATAGGACACAATGATAATCTTCCTCTTCTACATATGATATCACGTAATGGTAGGCGGCTATAATAAAATCACAATATCAAATATGTAAAATTTTAAAAAAGCAGATTAGATGTCAATGTATATGTTTCCTCAACCTACCCATATAAATGTTTTTGTTATGGGATGCAATCATTTGAAGTGTATATTGATTTGTGACAAATGCTATACTTTTAAAAATTGGTTTATAGTAACTCAAAACTGTAAATTTCAGAAGCCATTTACTGGATTCCCACCACGATTTTAAATGTTGCGGTTTCCCTGGACTTTTATTACGTAAAATGAAGATAGGCATTAAAAACACAAGAAATCCGAAGTTGATCAAAAAAATTTAAGTATCCAATTTTGCTTTTCTAGTTTGAATAATGTAAGTATAAAATTACGTAAATTCATAAAATTGCAATTTTATTATGCCTCAATTAAAACTAATGTAAATGATAATAATGTTAAAATATACATTATCTTTTAATAGATTATAACATTGAATACCTTTATAACATGTAGCCACTGTTTGGCACTAATAACTGTACATAACTCGTATTACTGGTCATTAACTTGGTCATGTAACATTACAGACAAGAGCAGGATAACACTGATTTTTAATAATTAAATTTCTCTTCATAACAAGAAATGTCAATTTTGGAAAATAAAACTAATAAGTAGGAGGTTTTTTTGGAAGATGAGTGTTTAGAACTTAGTAAGTTTGAATACTAACTAATTGTCTTCTAAACTTCATAGTACTCACTAACCCCATAAATATATATTATTTTGATATATTGAGAAGAAATTATGTGAAAAAGTTATATTTTCGCAAATGAGAGTAGAAATTCTTATATTATATACGTTTGTCTTACAGACCTCCGAGCATACTGTATTAATAGATAGGTAGGCCTGGTAAAGGAGTTAGTATCGATCATGACGTCTATCGATAATTTTGACTCTGCAGCTACACGTCAAATTTTACCAGTTTTAAGATACGGAGAACATTTATCGTTATATACTTGGGAGTGTAGAGTTAAGGAGTTTTACAATTTTACTTTTATTACTAATGAGAAGATATTAGAGATTACTGATAATGAAGAAGTAATTTTTACAGAATTAATAGAGAGTGTTGGTAAATGCGACGAGTTGGATTCACTTTTTTCAGAGGGTTATATCTCTAATATAAGACGTTGTTCTGAGAGCAAAGATATAAGAGATTATTTTTACAAAAAGAGTTTTATTTTAACTGAATGTTATACTTTTCTTAGAATGATGTCGGAGCTCTTTATGAAGTTAGACAATGTTTTCATCTTTAATTCCTTCTATGATGAAGCTGAACTTATAAGAGAGGAGCTGTACTTAGTGCTTGGTATTAACAAGTGTAACACAGTAGTTATGTATAAAATGATGTCTATGTATTTTCGGAAATATATTCTTAATTTATAGATAATTATGTAGTTTTATTTCTACACCAGAATTGTTTACAACTCTAAGTTCTAAAATAGGGTAGAAGAAGATCTAGACTAAGTTCTAATATTAGTTGTACGATAAGTTGAAATACAATAAGAAGAAAAATTATTAATTTCAACCTCTCTCAGAA
>JABSON010000173.1 GCA_013215915.1 Campylobacteraceae bacterium
TGTATAATAAAATCCCCATTTTGTCTTTTTCAACTTTATATTTTGGTAAATCTAAAAATGATTCAATGACACGACCTGAATAAACTAGGAGTGATTTGATGACAATTGTCATACTTTAATACCGAGACAAGTTCCGAATAAATACAGACATCCTGAATATCGAGACCAAAATTTATTTACTCAAAATTCTTTTCAAAAAACACTAGATGCTAAATATGGAAATTATATATTATTAATATCTTTAATATCAATTTTTGTTTTTCCACAAATTATTAGTTATTATGTACACAAACACATTGAAAAAATAAACTATATTGAGTGTACGGAAGAGTCAACTTTCAAAGCAAAATACACAGAATATATTTTTGCAAAAGATAAAAAAGCTTGTAAAACATACAAAAAATAATTTAATTACAAAAAAACTCTAACAATTTCTAGGAGAAAACAATCTACCCATATATTTAAAATAGTTTGACTATTTATTTATAAATTAATAAGCAAATAATTATAAGATTAAATAGGTAGATTGCCTCTAAAGGCCGACGTTATATTAAAGGACATAATATGTATAATTTTTCAGATGATAGTAAAATTGAAAAACATATTAATTTTTATGGAGAAACTTTATTAGGAATAATAGTTATATTAAATATTCTCCCACATTATTTTCTAGATACTCAATCAAATATGTCTTATACGATATATAAATTATCATTTTATTATCTAAGTCTACCAATTAGCATAATAATATTTTATATTAGTATATTTCATATACCTGCATGGAAAAGAAGAAATGGTAATATAAAAACAATATTTTATGCATTCTGTTGTTCAATATTAGCAATTTTGACAATTTATTCACATACCCTTAGTTTTAATGTATTAATTGGTGAACAAAAAAGCAAAATAATTAATGGTAAAATCACCTACCTTTCAATAAGCTATTCTAAACATGGAAAATCTTATTATCTGAAAGTTAAAGAAAAGAAAACTAATAAGATTTATAGTTTAAATATAAGTGGTAATGAATATTATAAGTTAAAAATAAATACACAATATCTTAAAGAATGGAAAATTGGCTCACTAGGATTACTGTATAAAACTAATTAAATATTACAAAACACAGGAAGAAGAAAAAGTGTAATGAGCGAAAATTTCGAGCTTTTAAGTGTCGAAGAGATAGAATCTAAAGACCGAAGAATCAAGCCGTTTCAACCACTTGTCCTTCAGTTTAGTCGTTATCAAAAGGAAAGTTTATGGAATATATTTTAGGATTGTTTGTTTTATATTTGTTTTTACACTATGGATTTAAAAAGTATAAATCTATGTTAATTACAAAACAAGAAAAATATATTGACAGTTACACTTTTCCAAATAAAATTAATGAAATGATTGTAAAAGAATATCCTCATTTAACAAATAATGATGTAGCATTAGTTATAAAAGGACTAAAAGAATATTTTATTGTTTGCCATAGAGAAAAAGAACAAACGGTAGCTATGCCATCACAAGTTATTGATGTGGCATGGCATGAGTTTATTCTTTTTACAAAGAAGTATAATGATTTTTGTAAAAAATCTTTGGGAAAATTTTTACATCATACCCCTGCGGAAGCAATGAAAAGTCAAATTTCTGCCCAAAATGGAATTAAATTAGCATGGAAAATAGCTTGCCAAAGAGAAGCGATTAACCCTACAAATCCTAGTAAACTTCCTCTATTATTTGCAATTGATGGTATATTAAAAATTCCAGATGGCTTTAAATATTCATTGAATTGTAATAGTATCAATAGCTCAGGCGACGGAGGATACTGTGCTTCACATATTGCTTGCTCAAGTGGAGGTGATGGAAGTTCTTCCTGTGGTGCTTCTAGTTGTTCAAGTGGATGTGGCGGTGGAGGAGATTGATAACAAAACATAGAAAAAACAAGTTACCCGTCGAATTTTAAGTAGCTTGAAGTTACAATTTTAAATCAAACTTTGGTGTAAAAGAAAATATTAAAAAGGGTACCATATTTTTTAATTCGGTCCTTATATCTCTGTATAATATTAAAATTCTAGATAGAAGATAATTTATATATTTATTCATCCAAAATATCTTATGTCCAAATATAACTTTATAAAACTTAACTTTTTTGAAACAGTAAGCATATCTATTTTTTACATTACATATTGACTTGTTGAGAATTCAGGGGACGGTATCCTTATTTGATAATATAGTCAATTGCTAAACTGTCACCGGAACTCCAATAATATAATTTAAATAATTTTTTTGATATAATTTTTTAAAGGATTAAAATGAAACTTATTTTTCTTATGATTTTATTGTGTTTAAGTTTATTTGCAGGTATGAATAATTCTAATGATATGAACTCAGATATAAAAAATATTAGTACCAAAAAATTAGTTGTTTCCATTGTAAAAGGAATTCAAGAAAATTTACCTATGAGACTAGATGAAGTAACTCAAGTTATAAAAGCATGGCATAATAATTTATCTTTGTATTTAATTAAAGAAATAGATACTACAAATAAAATTTTTGAAGGTGTTACTTTTATACCAATGGAAAAAGCACATAAAATGATGTATATTGCTGATGGATCTTCTGTGTGTAATAATAGTACGACAAGATATATGATATTTAACAGAGGAATTATTTTTCACTATAATTATGTGGATAAAAAATTGAGAACACTATTTTCACACTCTATAAATAAAGATGATTGTAAAAAAATTAAAAATCAATAATATAGATTCTATTAAATTTATGAATAACATGGGACTAATTTTACTACTTAGTTAGTTAAATTTAGGTGCCTGATATAATCAATTAATTTAAGTCAAAAAATACAATAAATAGTTAGTTCATAGGTCAGTTATTTATGTGTTTTCATTGTTGCATCTCTTAACGGAGAAACAGCGATTAGCATATATTCAGCTGACCACTTTTTCTAGCTATTCAAGTTATGTACTTATTATTTGAATCTAAGTGATAAATAAGTAAACAATTAAAGGATAAATAATAAAATGAAAAGGTTAATACGAAATATAATTTCTAACGCTGAAGAAGTAGAGCCTTTCGATAGTGTACATTTACAGTGTATAGCAAGTAAAGATGAATGCTACTCAGGATTAAGCCCTCAAGAAGTTGATATCTACTTAGAAGTGAAAACTAAACCAGATTTTAGCGGTATCGAAGAAACTTTTGAAATTATTATTCACCCAGAACTGGTCGAATACTGGTCCCAAGTTTGGTGTCCTCTCTTCATAGCGATAAATAAAAAGTCGGTAACAACAAACCACACTGATGAAAAAATATTTGTTCACCTTCTATCCTCTCAATTACACCTTGATCATCTGATCAATGATATTGAGATGTATACCCAAGAAATGAACGATTTGGATGTAGAAGGAGTATTTTTTCCGATTGCTTTCAAAGAAGATTGCTGGAACATCTTGTTCAACAACTTAGATGGTTGCGTTTATATTCAAGAACATGATCCTTGTGAGTACGTTAAAGCAGCAAACTCAATTCGAGAGTTTTACTCTGTTGACTAGTTTTTAATGCTTCAATAAGTAATTTGATTGGAAGTCTAGGCTGTAGGGTGACTTCAAAGTATGGCACCCTCTAAGTTACACTGGGAGCACTGCTAAATAGCTGAAGTGCAAGCCTTATGTGTTAATCTAACTATACCTATCAGACGAACGTAGAGCGTCGCTTATAAAATTCTGATTATGAATTCAGCTTACCCTTTCAATAGTTCAACTAATTTGGTTAGAAGTTTTATCAAAAGACTTCAAATAATCAAATAATATTAGCTCTGATATTTGATATTTTAATTGTTGTATCGTTATTTTTTATTCTACATAAAATGTATAACTTAACTTTTAGTGAATTTTTGTTTTTGTGCCCGATATTGGATATATAATGATAGGTTCAATAATTATTGTTATTTTAGGGTTTATGATTAAAATTACATTAACTATTTCTAATGAGAAAGAAATATATAATAAATATTCCTAGTAAAAGAATACATAGAAAATAGAGAAGAAATCGATAGAGATTCTGAATCAATCATTGGTTCTATTAATATGGACTTAAAACTTTATGAGTTTGTTTTAGTGAATTTATATAGGTAGTTTCTAATATTTATAATAAAGAAAAAGATGCACATAAAAAACTTGATGATTATATTGAAGTTTGAGTTAATTATGAAAATGTATGTCAAAAGATACCCTTATAAGAATAATTAATACAAGAGAATTTCTAAATAATTTGAATATAGGAATACAAATATTTTTATGTTATTATTTTTTCGATGCTAATAATCTTAAAAAGTAAGGGCAAAAGTTGCAGCCGCAGCCCTTACTGTTACACATAAATGTGCCCAATTAGTATATCTAAAAATCTTAAATAAGTTTCTTTAATAAACTAAATTACACTTTAATTCTCTGAATTCTAATTTATATCGCGTAGAATCAATCTCCAATTTTTTTATAATATAGCTATTTTAAATAAATAACGGGGACATGATACTAAATTATTTATAATTAATAAATTGTAGATTAAAATATTACAAAGCCGAATATAATAAGAACATAGAGCGTCGCTTAAGTCAAACATTAGATCTAATATTAATTTTATTTAGTGTATGAAAAGAAGATTTGTACATTTATTTAAGTTAAAGATAATTTTGTATCTTTTTCAATTAAACCTTTTACATAAGTGTTTAATGAAACACCAATTCTTAATGCATTTCTAACAGCTGCTAAGTGAAGTTCACTTCCTACTTTAATATTAAAAACACCTTTAAATGCTTTTTGAGGAACTTTATTTAATAGTTTACAAGTATCTAAATATTCATCAACAGCATCTTTAAAATTAATTTCTAACTCATCAGCTGTATATACTTCAAAAGTAACTAAATCATTAATCATACTTAATTTACCAAAAAAATATTTATCTTCTTGTGAATATTCAACTCTACAAATATAACCATTATATTCTAAAAATACAATGATTGCATCAATATGTTCAGCAACAACATTTTGGGACAAAATGGATATTTTGATAATATTAAACACACAAGTAATTCAATAGATTACTTGAAATATATAGCATCTGAATATAAAGGCGAAAAAAACTATCAACCTTATTCATCAGTAAGTGACAAAAATATAATAACAGGAAATGGATTTTCACCTATTGAATTTGCAAGAGAAGTTTTTAAAAGTATCAATCTTAAAAGTGAAGAAGATATTGAAAAGTGGTTTCAGTTATTTAAAAATGGAATTTGGGATGAATAGTAAATCATAACAAACTGGAGGAGAGAACCAAGTGTATACTGCGAAAATATCGAGCCTTTAAGTGTCGCATAAAGATACTTTAAAATTTAGATTATCAAGCCATAATACCCATATCGTTCCTCTCCTTAGCCCTTATGTCTTGCTGTAGATAATCTAGATATTTCTTCTTGACATAACGTACGATATTGTGTACTATATAGAAAAAAAGAAATTAAAGGTTATTCATGACAAAAACTATGACAGTAAGTCAAGTTAGAGCAGATATTTATAATGTAATGGATGAAACAGCACTAACACATGAACCAGTACTTATTACAGGAAAAAGAAATAATGTTGTAATGATTTCAGAAGAAGACTGGAAAGCGATTGAAGAAACATTATATTTAAATACTGTGCCAAATATGGCATCTTCTATACAAGATTCTATGAATGCACCTGATAGTGAATTTACTGAAAATATTGAATGGTAGAATATAAAATACTATATAGTAAATTAGCATTAAAAGATGCTAAAAAACTTTCAAGTGCTAATTTAGCAAATAAAGCAAAAGAACTAATTGAAATTATTAAAAAAAACCCATTTCAAAACCCACCACCTTATGAAAAATTAGTCGGTAATCTTAATGGCTCTTATTCAAGAAGAATAAATATTAAACATAGAATGGTTTATGAAGTAAGGGAAATAGATAAAGTCATCAGAATATCAAGAATGTGGATACATTATGGACAGTAATTTAGTTTAAAACATAACAAAGTCTCATATAGTAAGAAATAGCAATTTAGCTATCATAAATTAGAGAGTTAATAAATATAATATATCGGACAAAATCTAAAACGGCTAGTTTTTT
>JABSON010000174.1 GCA_013215915.1 Campylobacteraceae bacterium
AACCCGTTCTCGTTCGACTTGCATGTGTTAAGCACGCCGCCAGCGTTCACTCTGAGCCAGGATCAAACTCTCCAAAAATTGGTGCCTGATTCTAGCTTTTTTTTGTAGTTAATAACATCTTCTGAATTTACATTCATCCAACATCATCAGTTTCAAAATTATCACTCAAAAATAGACGAAGAACATATTAAATGTCTTCATATTTTTTTTATTTGTTTTAAATGTGTTTGGTTCACATTTGAAGTATCATATTCAGTTTATAAAAATTACATTTATAAACCTTAAGTTGTTAAAGATCATCCAGTCTCTCATCTGTCACTTTAAAGTGTCACACTTGATTTGGACGGGAATTATAGGAGGTTTTAGTCTCTTTGTCAAGGGATGAAACATAAATGTAGCTTAAATATTTGAATTTAATTTTTTATACTCATTAGTGTTTCTTTTTAGGTCTTTTTGTTGGATTTTTTTCATGTTAGTGGTTTTTTATCTTGATTATTTTGCTTTTTACTACTAAGGAAGAGTATTTTTTGTGAAAAAAATACAGTAAAAAAATTGTTATTCCAAATAACAAAAGTTTTATACCTTCATTCACTCACGTGGGTAAATGAAAAACTCTAATATAAAATGCCAAGTAATACAAAATTTAAAACTATCGTTCATGTAAAGAGTTTGTTTTTGTTTTTAAAATCGGTTTTAATATAAAATCTAAAATTGTTTTCTTCCCTGTTTTAATCTCAATACTCGCAACCATACCTGGTATAATCGGTAAATTAATCCCATTATTTCTTAAATAATTTTTTTTCGTTTTTATAACAACTTTGTAATAACTCTTGTTGTTTGGATCATCTTTATCAATAATACTATCAGCAGAAATTTCTATAATACGCCCCTCTAGTCCACCATAAATAGAAAAATCGTAGGCTGTAAGTTTTACGATAGCTTCTTGATTGGGATTAATAAAAGCGATGTCTTTTGGGTCAATTTTTGCTTCCACTAATAAATCTTTACTATTAGGAACAATTTCCATTAAATCCTCTCCGGATCTAATAACCCCTCCAAGAGTACTTACATTAATTTGTTTAATAATTCCATCAACTGGTGAAAATAAGATTGTTTTATCTATTTTATCTTTTTGCGTAATTAGTCTTGATTCATATACTTTAATTTCTGTATTTATTTTTTGTAGTTCATTATAAACACCTGCTTTAAAGATTTTTAGTTTTTCTTCTTTTTTAATAGTGATTTCTTTAATAGAGAGTACTAACCTTGGTATTGCCAAAGTTATAGCAGATAATTCACTTCTTTTTGCATTAAACTCTTTTTGTATTTTTAACAATTCCAAATTAGATTTTGATTTTCTTTCAACAAGTCTTCGAATCGTTTCTTTCTCTTTTTTTATAATGTTAAGACTAATAAGAAGATATTTTTTTTTGCTTTTAATTTCTACAAGTTCTTGTTTCTTTTGTTCTTTTTGAAGTTCAAAGATTAACATAGTACTTTTCAATTCTTCTATTCTCTTATTAAATAATAATTGATCCCCTTTTGTAAAAGACACCTCTTCTTCCAGTAAATATCTAGAAAAAGTTAAGTTGGGAATTTTTTTAGAAAAATCAATATTAGATTCTGCCAACAATCTTATTTTGGTAATTAAGAAATGATTGTATTTTTTTTTATTTTCTTCAAGTGATGCTTTGAATCGAATGGGATCTATTTTCATTAAGGCTTGCCCTTTTTTGACAACAGAACCTTCCCTCACAAAAATATCTAAAATAATTCCACCGTCTAAACTTTGGATTTTTTGGATTTTTTCACTGGGGATGACTTTGCCCTCTCCCCTTGTTAGTTCATCGATTTCAGAGCTGTACATCCAATAAAAAGAATACATTAAAAATACAATAATTAATGAAAATAGAAGCAATGCTTTTTTAAGTATTTTTGAATGTTCTTGAGATGCTATAGTATTAACAAAATCTAAATCTTCATATTTATTCATAATTTACTCTTATATTTTGCCATTAAGTTTTGAACTGTCCGCAAACCTGGCAATTATTTGTTCTTTTTGACCATCGGCAATTATTTTTCCATCATTTATTACTATTAATCTGTCTACCAGCGATAACATTGATGGTTTATGTGTTATTAAAATCAATGTTTTATTCTCAATAATGCTTTTTAAATTTCTCTTAAAAATATTTTCACTTAAGTCATCCATTGAATTAGTGGGTTCATCCAATATTAAAATATTAGGATCAGATACTAGGGCTCTGGCTAATGTAACTATTTGTTTTTCCCCTCCAGATAAACCTTCTCCTCTCTCCCCCACTAATAAATCATATCCTGCTTGATGTTTTCCAATAAAATCGTGTACTCCTGAAATTTTTGCTGCTTTTAATATCTCTTCATCAGATGCAAATTGATCCCCAATGGTAATATTATCTTTTATTGAACCCATAAATAAAAAAGGTTCTTGAGGGACATAACCTATTGCTTTTCTTAAATCAACAGGATCAATTTGTCTTAGTTCAGTATTATCTACAAGTATTGAACCTTCATTTGTTTCATATAAATTCATTAATAACTTAATAAGTGTTGATTTACCAGAACCAACTTTTCCGATAATTCCAATTTTCTCGCCTTTTTTTATCTTTATGTTTATATTATCTAGTATCTTGAAGTTTTGTTCTTTGTAAGCAAAACAAACATTTTTGAAATGGATATCCCCATCTAAATAAGGTCTACTCAAATAATGTTTTGATGCTTCTCTTTCTACTGGCATATTCATAATTTCATCAATATTTTTCAATGAGATAATAGTTCTATCTAAGCGTATTAACATCGAAGCAATTTGAGACACAGGCGCAATTACTCTTGAATTTAAAATCATTGCAGCAATAATAACACCCATTGAAATAAGCCCTTCATTTGCCAATAAAACCCCAACAATTACAATTGTTATACTTGAAAGTTGAGCAAGGGAGGATACAAAATAAGTAACAACTTGTGATAAATAATGCGCTTTATTAGCAAAATACGAAGTTTGTGAAATAGATTTTTCCCAATGTGTTCTCATTCTATTTTCAGCTTTAACACTTTTTATTATTTCTAAACCACTTACTGTTTCAGTTAATACTGTTTGTTTTATCTGCTCTTCTTGAAAAGACTTAAGAATAGTATCTTTTATAGGAGACTGCATTATCAAAGAAAAAATTATGGCTAAAATGGCCGTAAACAACGAGACATAGCCTAAGTCTCCTCCAATATAAAAAATTATAAATATAAACAATGCAACAAAAGGAAGATCAACAAAAGCAGTAATAGTTGCTGTTGTAAAAAATTCTCTTACACTTTCAAAGGATTGAAGTCTGCTAACAAACATTCCCGTAGATGCAGGTTTTGAGTCAAGTTTTATATTTAATAAATGATCAAATATAGTATTTGACATTCTTATATCCGCCCTTTTACCCGCCTGTTCAATAAAATAAGCTCTTAAAAGTTTTAAAATAAAATCAAATACAATAACTACAATAACTCCAATGGCAAGTACCCATAATGTTTCCGTTGCTTTATTTGGCAATACTCTATCATATACATTCATGGTAAATAAAGGAATTGCTAGCACAAAAATATTAATAAATACTGTTGCCAATATGACTAAATAATAAATTTTTGCAATTTTTCGCATTGTACTAAAAAACCATTTTTTTGATTCATGTTTTTCAGTAGAAACATCAAGCCTATTTCTAAAATTATATGAAGATTTAATTATTAAAATATTTCCACTAAATGTTTTTTTGTATTCATCAAGAGAAGTTGTAATTTCACCATAACTAATATCTGTAAATAATGCGCTTACTTTATTGTTTTTAATATCTATATCCATAATAATATTTACTTTATTGTTAGTATCAATAGAAAGTACAGGTAACGCTAAACGATCAATTTCATCTATTTTTCTATAAACTAAACGACTAATAAGGCCTATCTTTTTTGCAGCTTTTATAAACTGAGAAAGAGACATTTTTTTCTTATATGTTGCCAGTCCCGATAATATTGATTCTTTAGATACTCTTCTTTTATAATATTTTGATAAGAATAATAAAGATTCTAAGAGAGTATCTGTTTTATCTTTTTGAGCACTATCTTCGAATTCTTTATTTAAATATAATTCATTCATAATAAACTCAGTTCTTTAATATTAAAATTTTGGCTTAATATTAAATCATTATTTTTTATTTAGATATATATTGTCCATAATATAAAGAAGGATATTCTTTAATATATTTATTCTTAAGTTCTATAACATTTACTTCAGAAAGCACATCATAAATGCTTAGGTCATATAAACCACTAACTTTAATTATTCTTACTTTTACATCCTCATTTTCAAGTGCTTTGATTTTTAATAAATGTTCTTTTGCATTACTTTCTTTAAGATAAGAATCTAAAAATAGTGTATATAGCTCTTTTTTCAATAAAGGAAGCTCTTCTGATAAATCAAGTCCACTCTCTTCTAATAAATTAAGCTCACTTTCTTCTAATAATTCTTCTTTGATTATTTCTTTTACGTCTTCTTTAACAATTATTTTACAATCTATATCACTTTGAAGAATTGCTTCTTTTAAATACGAATAGTGATTAAAGACTTCAAAATAAGAAAAGTCATTTATAAAAGCGACATCAAGTAATTCATTTTTTGCACTAAATAAATCACGCTCTACATTTAAAACATCTATAAATGTTTTTGTACCACCATCAAACTCATCTCTATAGGATAAAAGTATTTTTTTATTACTGTTTATGTAAAGATTTAGTTCCGTAATTCTTTTTTCTGAGTAATAATAGGTATGGTAAGCAACCATTGCATCATCAATAGCTTTTTTACTTACAGTATCAAGTGTTTTTTGTTCTTCTAACAAAAATGCTTTTTCCCTATTCGTAACACTTTTATCTTTCCCACCATCAAATAAATTATATACCAATTCAATTCTTGCACTATAAATTTGTGTATCTTCTTTATTCGTAATTAATTCATTATCATATAAAGCTGAAACTTTAAATTTTATAAGCGGGAAACTGCTTGATTTTGATTTTTGAATTAGAGAAACTCTTCTGTTTATTTTTTCAATTTGAGATAAAATCAAAGCATTCGAAGACAATACTTTTTTTAAATAATCTCCAAGTGTAATAGGGAAATTCTTTTTATCTTGAAAAGGTCTACACATCTCGCCGCTTGGATCCATTCCCACATGTCTTAAGAAAGAACTATTTGAAACAAACTTACTCGAAGTATTTTCATACAATTTGTTTTTTGCATAGTGTATTTTGGCACTTACTTGAAAATGATGTAGAGCTTCTCCACTTATTTCTTCTGTATCAATAGCAGTGATTAAATATGTATCATAAACACTAAGACTTTCTTTATCAACAAGTATTTTATCTTTGTATTTATTTACATTTAAATAAGCTCTAATAGAGTTTAATAAAACAGTATCAATAATACTTATACTCAAATACTTATTGGATAAATAGGTATATTTTGCAATTTTGATATTAGAACTGCTTTCTTTTCCATCATATATAAGTTGTTCAAAATCTAATTGGATATTAAAACCATCAGTTGAACTAGAAGAATTATTTCCACCAACAGGATTGAGTTTGGTATTTTTCTTTTCAATAAAAGTACTCAAATCTAATTTTGGATAATAACTGGTTTTAGCTTCATCAATATAAAACTTATACGCTTCATTATTATTTAGACTTGCTTGTATCTCTTCATTTGTTAACAGTGTATGTTCAACTGTTTCTTTCAGAGTTAGCCCTCCTAAATATGTTGCTCCTAAGAGCAGAAGACTAGGGATGATAAGCAGAATTGAGGTATTTTTCATTTTGTATCCTTTTTTTCATTTTTTAATTATAATAATTAAAAATGCAAAAAAAATGCAAAAAAAGAATATCTTTTTTTTGTAAACACTTTAGAGATTAATATTAGACTAGCCCTTTGATTATTTAATAATTCATTTTATTATTAAATAAAAACTTTATATTTACAATTTATTATCTTTTTTGTTTAATACTAGTTCTTAGTACTTTTTCAGTTATTTTAAACTAATACA
>JABSON010000175.1 GCA_013215915.1 Campylobacteraceae bacterium
GTAAAAAAATTATTATACTATTTAGAATATTTTTTAGTAAATTAAAATACTTAAATTAACTTTGTATTAATTAGTATTTGAAAGTGCTACTTATAATCCATAAAGAACTAATATCGTAGCAACAGTTTTTCTATATTCTTTTTGTACTTATTAAATTTACGTAACATTACAGGATGAGAGAATAAAAAACTTACGGCAATAAAGAAAACTAGTGTGAAAGTGAAATTATTAAACCATAAACTAATTGTGTGAAAATACTTAAAAAGGAGATTGTTGTTTTAGGATTTAAAACATTAGTTACAAATCCAATTTTAAAAGCAGATATAGGTTCTAAGTCTAAACTACTTGTATTCTAATCTAGTGAAACTAATGATTTTTAAGTAAAAGTTTTCTAACGAATATAAATTAAATATGAAGCTGCTAGATATTTATAATTGAGAATAGCACTACTCAATTTAAAATAATTACAGCTAACCTGCTGTAGAATAAGCTACCTAAACTCAAATAGCGGCACTAATTGTAATATCTTAATATAAGTAGCTTTTCTACTATAAAAAGTACTATTGCTTATAAGCATAACAAAGTCTGCAGCAAGATTTATAGCTATAAATCTTATTGTTAATAATTCATCAAAATATGGTGTAGATTATAAAAAACATAGATCTACTTTATATAAAGGTGTGTTATATCTAAAATATTAATAAGTTATAAATTTGTCTACATTTAGACAGAATATATAACAATAAGATTTAGAAATACTAAGGATCTTTTTATTTACTATATTATAATAATAAGGGTATTCCTTCCATTTGAACTTCATTCTTGCATGAAAATATATGAGCTAGATAAATTTATTTTAACTTATAAATCCTATATAATATTATTTAATGCAAAGTTTACAATTTACATATTCTAATGAACTTCAATTGTTTTTACCTTAATTTAATAAGCTCCTGTATATTTATTTACAAAATCTTTTATATTCTAATAATAATTTATTTAAATTTTTAATTACTTCTCTTTCTTATGTTAGTAATAGTTTCACCACCAATTGAGTAATTATCTGTTGTGACTTCTTCAATTACAATAACAGTGCTTTTTGCACCTCTTCCATTAAAAGTAGCAGCAAACAATTCAGTGATTCCTTTTGCTAATTTTTCTTTTTGCTCTTTTGTAGCACCACCATCTTCATGTGTCATCTTTATATTTATAAATGGCATTTAATATCCTTTTTAATAATTATTTTTCGTAATTTTAAGCCTTTTGCTAATGTTAATAACAAAGCGCCAACCAAAACTATAAATGCTGTCAAATATAATGAGTATTCATATGAATTATATTTCTCAAATAATACTACACAATATAATGGACCTAAAATCATTCCTAATCCATATGCACTTGTAATAATCCCCATTAAAACAACAGAATTCTTTCCTGAGAATTTACCTCCTAAATTCATAAATAAAGCTACTAATCCAATAAATGTACACCCATATAAAATACCGGACAAGAGATTTAAAAATATATTGTTTGTTAAAGTAGGAATTAAAATACCCACAACTTGTATTAGTAAAGCTAAAATTATCATGTTTACACTTCCGTAATTATGCGCAAATCTCATCCAAATTATACTAGAAGGAATTCCTGCAATTCCAACTAATAACCATGTTAAACTCCCATATCCTTCTAACCCTTCAAGTGAATTGATAATATCAGGTAAAAAAGTTGCTTGAACAACAAAACCTATCCCTTCACAAAAATATGTAAATATTAATAATATTACAAATGGAGTAAAAATATTTTTATCAATTTTATGTTTTATAATTTCAGAATATGTTTTTTTATCTATTGATAAAATATACCAAGGGTAAGTAGAACAAAAAAGTGCAAATAATGACAAAATGAGCCAAGTGTTTTGCCACAAATTTTCATTATAATTTATACCTTTAATTATAATATCTGTTACAACAATTGAAAAACCAACTCCTGAAAAATAATATCCCATTGCTTTTGTTTTATTTTTCATATTTAATTTTGACATTACAATTGATGAACAAACTACTAAAATCATTGATGTTCCAAAACCTGCAAATAATCTAGAAACCATCCACAAAATTTCATTAGTGCTTAATGCTAAAGTTAATGTAGATAAAACTGATAAAACTAATCCTATTCTAAAAAAAATAATTCTCGAATAAATATCTTTTATAAATATTGCAGAAATAGAACCAATTAAATATCCCAAGTAATTGATCGAAGCTAAGATCCCTGCAGATTTAATAGTTAAAATATCCTCTATCATCAATGGTAATAAAGAAGTAAAAGCAAATCTTGCGACACCTACTCCAATAATAATAGAAATAATACCAGCTATAAGTATAGAAATATTTGAGTTCTTATTGAATAAGTTCATTTGCTAAATCCATTTTATTTTTTGACATATTATCACTTAAAACGATACAATGTCAAATATAGAATCTAGATATAAGATATAAGGAAAAGCGATATGAACTCAAATCTTTTAAAAATATTTATTGAAGTTGCAAATAAAAAAAGTGTTTCTAAGGCTGCAAAATCTATTAATTCTGCTCAATCAAATGTTACTTCAAGAATTCAACAACTTGAAAAAAGCCTTGATTGTAAACTATTTCATAGAATTCCAAGTGGTGTTATACTTACAAAAGAAGGTGAAAAACTTTATATTCATGCTCTTGAAATAACGAAAAGAATTGAAATTGCTACACTAGATATGAAAAATCTTTTAGTGGAACAAAAACTTATTGTTGGCTCAACTGAATCTAATGCCTTAATAAGAATCGTAGATTTTTTAGTAATTATACATAAAGATTTTCCTCAAATACAACTAAAACTTATTACAAATACAACGAATGATATAAAACAATTATTATTAGATTATAAAATTGATATAGGATTTATTAGTGGTATTCCAGATATGGATGAATTTGAAGTATTAAATATAATCGATGAGCGATTAGTGTTAGTAGAGCCTAAACAAATTGATATTCCAGATGTTTACATAAGTTTTAAAAAAGGATGTGCTTATAATGATTTTTCAGAAAAGTTTTTTAATAAAGATATTGATAAAAAATTTACAAAGTTAGAATTTGGAAGTTATGAAACAATTTTAGGTTGTGTTGAAGCTGGAATGGGTAAGGCTATCTTACCTTTTAGTATAATTCAGAAGTATAACTATGAAAGTAGAGTGAATATAGTGACTTTACCTAAAGATATATCATATATGCCTACGTGTTTAATTTGTAGAAAAGATAATTTTCCTAAAATAAGTGAATATTTAAAGAGTTTTAATTTCTAAATTTTTTTTAGAGAGATTTAAACTCTCACACCGTTAAGTACGAGCCCCTCAAGGTGGGATACCAAATCTTTAGTTCCTATGTCAGGTCTCTATACTATTTGAAAAAAAGAGGGACTAAAATGAGACGATGAACCTTAATATGTTCTTTTATTGTTTAATCCTATGCACTTATTTTTTAAACTAAATATTTTAATATCTATTAAAATATTCAATAACAATTTATATTTTTAATTTTAAAAGATAAATGATCATTAATATAGTTGACAATATGACAACAAAAAGGTATGGTAAAAGTATGAGAGTTATTTCAAAAAAAACATTAAAAGAATTTTATGAGAATCCTTTATATAAAGATAGTAAAAGTTCTTTAGAAGCCTGGCATAAAGAAGCAATAAATGCTAATTGGTTAACACCAAATGATATAAAAATACATTATACAAATGTAAGTGTTGTAGGTAATAATAGAATTGTATTTAATATACATGGCAATAAATGTAGATTAATTGTAAAAATTAATTATTTTGCAAAAATTATATTTATCAGATTTATAGGAACTTATAAACAATATGATGAAATAGATGCAAGAGAGGTATAAAATGAGTATAAAACCCATTAGAACAGAACAAGATTATGATAATACTTTAAATAGAATTGAAGAGCTTATGGAAGCAGAACCTAACTCTTGTGAATTTGATGAATTAGAAGTATTAACTACATTAGTAGAAGCTTATGAAGAAATACATTATAAAATAGAAGCACCAGATCCAGTAAGTGCAATTTTATTTAGAATGGAACAAGAAGGATTAAAACAAAAAGATTTAATTCCAATGTTAGGTGATAAATCTATAGTATCAAAAATTTTAAAAGGGCAAAGACAATTAACTACCAAAATGATAAAAAATCTACATGAACAATTAAAAATACCTTTTGAAAGCTTATTTGGGAAATTATCTTATTCTTAAAGAATTAATATTTTCATTTATTAATTTTTAGTGGTGTACCTAGAGAGATTTGAACTCTCACACCGTTAAATACGAGCCCCTCAAGGTGGGATGTGAAATTCTCAGATCCTATGTAGTCAGGTCTATAGACTATTTAAAAAAAAGAGGGACTAAAAGGAGACGGCCAAACTTAATATAATCTTGCTTGAATCAAAAATAAATGTTTACTTTATTTCCGGTGGAATTAACTCAGGAAATAAACTTGAAGCGAAATGAGCATTAAAGTTTAATCTTAATGGTTTTCTTGGACCATCAGAAATAAGGTAATATCTTTTTTGTAATTCTTTTATAGTGGCAGAAGTAACAGTTTTTTTCTTACCAATAATATCTTGCACTTCACCTCTCTCAATTTCTCCTTTAATCAATAGCGCTTTAAATATTTTTTCACTTCCTTCTGGTAAAGGATGAATCCCTAAGAATGTTTGATTTGCACTTTTACAATAGTTTTCAATTCTTATCGCAAGAGTATTAAGTTTTAAACAATCAGCCATGTATTCAATTTGATCTAATATTATTTCAAGCATAAATCTTACAAATTCTTCTAATCTTTTATTAGATAAGTATCCTCTTCCATCTCGTTCACTAATTCTCGTCTCATCTGCATTTTCAAGAGCATTTTTATAATCATCTTTACATCTTGATAATCCTCTTGATATATTCCACAGACCATAACCTTCAATTTCAATATTATATAAAAAAGCATCCAAGAATAATCTTGATACTCTTCCATTACCATCTAAAAAAGGGTGTATCCATACAAGTCTGTGATGAGATGATAATACATATATGAGCATTTCACTTTTTGTCATATACTTAGGTAGTTTATACATAGTCTCAAACATATTTAATAAATATTCAACTTCATCATAAGGGGGAGCAACATGGCTTCCTACTTTTACATCTCTATTTCTTATCTCTCCTGGAATCATTTGAATTATTTCATCTTTAAATTTAATAACACAAAAAGATTCCATTTCTTCTTGAGTGTAAAATACTTTATGAATATCTTTAATAAATTCTTTAGAAAGTTGTGTTTTTTCTGTTATTATTTTTTGTTCAATAAATTCTTGTGTTTTTATATGAGCAATAGATAACATTTGAAGTCTTTTCTTCTTATCATCTTTTGAGTACTCTTTCCTAATAGCTTTTTCTGTATCAAAAGGATGTGTTCCTTCTGATTCAATTTGGTTACTATAATAACTATTTACATTCCGTAATATATCCTTAAGAGCATCTAACACTATTTTATTATGAGACCCCTCTATTTTTGCACTTTGGATAACAATTTTTTCTGCAATAGCAAGAAGTTCATTTTTTATTCTACCAGATACTAACTCTGTTGGTATTTGAGGTGTTATATCCATTGTTAACCTTTTTATTTAATTATACATAAAAAACTAAAAAAAAGCTAATAGCTGAACTAGTAAACGAACTAAGGAATGAACTAATAAAGCAAGTATTCTATTATTTAATATGCTTAAATCATAGAACACTTATTTTCTAAACTTATTTAGAGAAGAAGATAAAACACAATATATAAGTATGAATAATTTACAGATAATTAATAATAAAAATTATAAATATTCTTCATTTTTAAATAAAATTATATTTTATAATATTAGATTTTAGTTATTAACCGAACTAGTAAATGAACCTATTATTAATACTGTAATATGCTAATGTAAGGGCAATGTGTATTCAAAATATAAAATAAATAATAAATACACGAACTATGAGATGAACTAAT
>JABSON010000176.1 GCA_013215915.1 Campylobacteraceae bacterium
GCTTCATAAGAACTTTTTCCAGTGTTTTTTACACTTATAGGTTTATAATAAGCTAAATATCCATCAGGTCTTAAAAAAGATTTATATTCACCTTTTTCTTCTCTAAATTGTTTTTTTCCTTCTCTTTGTATATATTTAATTAAAAAAGTATTTTTTAAAATGTTTTGTTTTAATCCTATAACTTTTTCATCTGTATAAGGTGTTTCTAAATTATTATATAAATAAATCTGATCACCTTTTTGTGCACTTGTATTCCATACACTTGGATTTATTACATTTTCAGGAACATCTGATGAATTTAATTCATTTTTATATGTGCTTCTATATTCACTTTGAAAAGGTGATCTAGCTTCTCTTAGTTTAAAGGCTAAAAAAGATTTTGAATAATATCTATTTATTCCAAAAAATAGATTGGTTTTTTTATTAGAAAATAGATCAATATTTGCATTTATCCTATGTGAAAAATCTACATTTTTTAAATAATCATTGTAATCTACTCTAAAACCTGGAGTAAATTTAATATTTTTATAATTTAATTCATCTTGAACATAAGTTCCAAGTGAAAGTATATCTGCTGAAACATTTTCTTTTTTATAAATTTTTCTATCTTTAAAATATTGTTCATTATTTATACAACCAGATTTAGAACCATTACAAATAATATCAGCATTTAATTTAGCATTAGAATAAATATATGTGTTTTCTTTTCTTAGGTATTTAGATTTAGAATATTTAAAATCAAATCCAGAACTAAGAAGATGTTCAAGATTAAACTGTGATATTTTTTTAGATTTTATATGAGTATTAAAATTTAAAGTATTAGAACTTTTATCTATATTTCCATATCCACCCTCATTTGAATACATAGGTCCACTTTTTTTATATAATCCCCAAGATTTTGTATTAGTTTTAATCCAAGATTTATAATCTTTTTCACTATTTTCTCTTGAGTTCTTTCCATATGAATAAGATAATGCACTTGTTAAAAAGATACTTGAATAATCTTTTTCATAATTTGCTTTTAGATTATATCCTCCACCTATATTTGAATAATCACTACTTTTAACATTTCTTTTAAATAATTTGTTTTCATAATTTGAATATGTACCTGTTAAATCTAAAATAGAGTCATCTTCAAAATAATATGAATATTTTAATAAAAAATTATGACTTAAAGCTTGAGTATTTTTATAAGCTGAAAAATGTTTTTTTGGAGTTATAGACTTTTTATATGAATATGTACTTAGTATTGTACTTTTATCATTAATTGCTCTTGTGTGAAATATAGAGAAAAAATCTTTTTTAAAGTTTGGTTTTTTTATATCTTGTATACTTAAAGCATCTTTTTCACTTTCTACATCTTTATAATAAAAGTTAACAAAAGAAGATTTAGTACTTTTATATTTTATTTTACTTCTAGTTTGAAAATCAGCTCTTTTTGTTATTACATCAATAACACCACCATTAAAATTTCCATATTTTGCAGAAATTCCAGAATCAAATACTTTTATACTTTCAATTAAATCTAAATCTATAAATAATTCATTTTCATTTCCTGGAACATCACTTATTGAATGTTTATTATTATTTACAGGATCAAGTAAAGAGTCATTTGATACTCCATCAAGTAAAAAAGAATTTTGGTAAAATTTAGCCCCATTTATTTCTATTTTACTTGCAGTGATATCAGATAGTTTATCAGTAGATGATGTTTTATTCTCAACTTTTACGCTTGGATTTAGTTTAAGTACTGAGCCTATATCTCCATTTCCTTGAATCATTGAATTTATTGTTTTTTGATTTAAAGATTGTGAAGAGATATTTGTAGGTGTATTATTTGAGTCTTCAATAAAAATAGTAGGAATAGTATCAGCTGATACTATTCCTATACTTAAGAAGAATAAAATTCTTTTTTTCATAATTCTTAATCTATTGTTTTAAATATGGTAATTTATCTTCACTATCTAAAATACCATCATTATCAATATCATCATCTAAAATAATTCCAGATGCATCAATTTCTTCTTGGCTAGTTCCTAAAGTAAAGAAGTCAGCTTTAAAATCTCCATCACTATCTACAAAAGCAATATTAGAATTAAAAGCATTAAAATTACTTAGATATGAAATAGCTGTACTTTTTGCTAGATTTCTATCTTTAAGTGTAATGATTTTAGCTATTGTTTCTTTTATTTTTTTAAGATTATTAATAGATGCATAAGCTCTAACAACTTTTACATAAGGCATTGAAGTATCTAAACTTTGTCCTAAAGTTGAAATATTTTCTGATACTTCATCAATTAATTTTTCTGCTCTATCATACTCTTTTGCCTGAATTAGTCCATCAATTATAGAATTTTGAGGATTATTATCTCCTAAAATATAAGTAATTCTCCAGTCTATATAATCCTTGTTCCCATCAACATTATCATGTAAAGAGTCTATCGCAGTATTTAATAAAGTTTTAGCTTCTTCTTTTGTTGCGTATTTTGCTAAGTTCTTGCTTTGTATAATAGTTTCTTTGAATTTTTTTGCATAATCTTTCGCATAAGGATCTAACGTTACAGCGGAAACAAGAGTATTTATATTATTTGTTAAAGAACTTATATTTGATGTTTTTTCAAGATCAAGATCATATACAATTGAAAGAATAGCCTGATAAGCTTTTAATTTATGAAGTTCATCTGTCATATTGTTTGCAATTGTAATTGCTTCTTCTAATACTGCATCTCTTTTTTCTGTTTCATTTACACTATCATAGTGTTTAATAATAACAGGTAATCCATATTTTGTACTTAAAACATATGCTGCAATATGTTGATCACTTAAACTCCATGGTCTAGTTTTCATATCTTTAACTAAAGCATCAAAGAATCTTGCCATTATATTTTTATCATATGCTTTTAAAATTCTTGCTGTATCTAAATAAGCAGGAATTGTATTAGGTACATATTTTGTAAAAGTTTGATTTCCTGTGTTATATTTAACTTCAAACTCTTTAGAAGGTCTATTTTCATATAATAAATCCATACCATCTTTATCTTTATTATTTATAAAATAAGAAGCAACAAGTCCGTTTATTGCAGCAGTTTCAAGATCATTAACTTTTCCAAATGTAGCTGGATTTATCCAAGGCTTATTCGTTCTTCCTATTTTACTAATTCCACCATTCTTAATTAAGTTTTCAACTTTAGATAAATCTCCATTCAATGCAGTTATTGCTGACATCATTCCTGCATTTGTTGCGTAAGCAGTACTATCTCCAGTATAAGCTGCAGCTGTTAATTCTGAATACCCAGTATTATACTTAGCATCTAAACTTTTTATTAATTCAAGTAATTCACTCGTTTTTTTATTTTCTTTTAAAATTGGTCCAATATGAGCAATAAACATAATATTGTTAACAACAGCTTTTACATTAGTTTCTGTATCATTTTGGTTTTTAACATAGTTTGCGGCAATAGTAAATAATTTTTTTGCTTCTACAATTTTATTCTCATCAAGTAAATCTAGAATTAAATTTTTATAAACTACTGTTAGTGTTCCACTAGCATTCCTACCATTAACATTTGCTACTATATTTTCATTTAAATAAGTAAATACTTCATTTGCTTTTGTATCATTTTTGTTATTATAATATGAGAATGCAAAATCTAAAACTGAAGTAAAATCTTCAAAAGTTAAGTTTCCTTTTCCTTTTGCTTCTATATTCTTTTTCATTTGAATATAGTTTTGATCTAATAATACTATTGCTTTTTCATATTGTTTATGTGTAGAAAGAACATTTGCAAGTTTATTATATGCATCAAATTTTGAAGTACTACCATATATATTATTTTGAATAATATTCATTGCATCATCATATAAACCAGCTATTGCAAAACCTTTTGCAATATCAGTATAAGCAGAGTTTAATAATGAATCATCATAAGTATTTTTTATTAATTCATAAGCTTTTCCAATATGAGACTTTTCAGAAAACATATAATATTGAACTCTTTTTGCATTATCATCTCCTAAAACTTGTTCATAAGTTTTAGTATTAAATAAAGTTATACCTTCAATGTTTTTAATATTAATTTCTTTGCTTAATACATCTGTTTTAAAATCTGCTTCATCTTTTTTAAGTTCTGCAAATAATTCATCACTTAAAGTATCTTTAGTTTTAAAACTAGGAGTTAAATTTAAATCAGCTAATGCTTTTCTAATATGCTGCTGATTTATATAATTATAGTTTTTACCATCTTTATTAGCATTAATAATTGTTAATGCTAATGCTTTTAAATTTTCTTTTATTTCAGAGTCTGAATCTATTTTATAGGCTTTTTCTAATAAATATAGAGTATTTCCTAAAGCAGAGTTTTTTTGTAAATCATCAATATTAATTGATGCTTTAATTGCTTTAAATTCATTTTCTAATTTCTTTTTATTTTCAGAACTAAGTTTTAATTCACTTGTTATAAATTCATCAAAAGTAGAAGTTGTTTTAACATCATCATCAATATCTAAATATCCAAATGCTTTACCAGTAATATCTTTTTTCATAGCTAATTTAGTTAATTTCTTAGTTACTTTTGCAAGTTCAATATTAGAAGTCGGATCTTTTAATAAATCTTCTGCTTTAACATTTAAAAAAGTAGCTACTTCTCTTTTTGCAGTTTCTATATCATCTGAATTATGAGATGTGATTGCAGTTGTAAAAGGAGTAATATAAATTCCCTTATCACTATTAAAAAGTTTATATGAAGTTTTTAACGTAAGACCTGTTAAATCATCTGCTCCATCTTTTCCACCTTTTGCTTCAAGTATACAAGTACTTGTATCAGTAGCATTAGGAAGTGAAATAATAAATTCACCTTTTTCATTAGTTTTTGAATTAGCTAAATAAACATCACTTTCACAATTTAAAGTAACTTTTGCACCTTTAATTGCTGGATCAATTACTTTTCCTGTAATTTCTTTATTCTTTATAGTTTTAGGAGCAGAAGATGTACTTCCCCCACCACAACCTATTAACAATATACTTGCTGTTACTATTGATATTACTAGTTTCTTTTTATTCATTCTTCCACCCTCTAATATTTTTCTGAATAATAATTAAATTAAAATTAAAAGAATATTAATTCTGATAATATATATCATTATCTGCAAATGTATGAATTTTAGGCATTTAAATCTTTAAAATATTGTATTAAATCTTTTATATTGTAAAATAATCTTAAATACACTATAATTATAAGAATAATTATCAGTATAATGTAATTATATTATACGTATCTTTTTTAGGAATGTGAATGGAAGTTAAAATTATAAAGATTGGTTCTTCAAAAGGAATTAGAATTCCTTCAAAGGTTTTAAAAACTCTGAATAATCCAGATGAGTTTAAATTAACGGTAACAGATTTAGGAATTTTTTTAAAACCAATACAAAAAGACACTAGAGCAGGTTGGGATGAAGCATATGCAAATAGTGACTCTTGTATTATAGATAGAGAGGTAAAAGATGAAAATTAATCAGTATGACATTTATGAAATTGATTTAAGTGATGTAATAGATGATGATGAATTAAATGAAGATATAATTGAAGGCGTAATTTTATCTCCAAATGTAATGAATGAACATCTGAAATCAGTAATTATTGCACCTTTATCAAATTGTAATTCTTGTGATAGTACACCAACAACATTTAAAATTGATAAAAATAGAAAAATAAGAATTGATCAAATTTCTTCACTATCTAAAAAAAGACTTATAAAATATATTGGGAAATTACCTGAATTACAAATTAATAAAATAAAAAATATTCTAAATGAGATGTTAGTTAAATAATATTTCATTTTTAAGCACTCTTTGATCACCTTTATATTTTGCATATCTTAAAGCTTTACATTGCCTAGTATACTTTGTTCTTTATATTAAATTGAAATAAGTATTTTTTAATCATTATGATTC
>JABSON010000177.1 GCA_013215915.1 Campylobacteraceae bacterium
AAGAGAAGAATAGATAAGTTTTATATTTTAATATATTTTTCAGCTTATATTTTTATTTGAAGAGTAATAAGAATAGTAAAATTAATATATATACATATTGTATTCAAAATCTACTAACATCAAGATATTTCAGTACGGTATTAAAATATTTGTATACTTAGATTAAAAACTTTTTTGGAATGAAAAAAGACATTTATTCACTTATTTTAATTCTTGAAATCAAACCAGCTGTTGTAGTATACCCTACTTCTGAAAATTTTAGATTTTTACCTTTATCATATATAAAAGTTGTTGGATATGCTTTTATATTAAATTTATTTGCATAAAAACCATCTTCGTCATTAACAACGTTAAAACCAAGATTATGTTTATCTAAGTATTCTTGAACTTCTTTTTTACTACCTGATTGAACTGCTATTGTTATTACTTCATAATCTTTTGATACCCTATCTATATTAGATGCTTCAAATTCACAAGTAGGACACCACGTAGCCCAAAAGTGAATGACTATTGTTTTATCATTTTTAACTTTATATATTGAACCATCAAGAAGTTTAAAAGATTCTTCCTCCAGTATATTTTTATTTAAATCCATTGATCTGTAATAACTTACTACATTTAAAATAATAGCTGCAAGAACTACAAATTTTATAATCTCTTTTATATATTCTTTTATTTTTATATTCATTCTAATCTCCATATATAAATATATTAAGTTATTGTATCAGTAGATTAATAATACTAAATATTTATAAATAAAGCCATAAAATCAACAAATATATATATTATTGAATAAAGTAACAAAAGCTTAAATACTTTAATGTATAATAAACAAATTTAGAATATTTAAGAAAAGGCAGAAATTGTGTATTTAGATAAAGAAAAAGTTAAATCTTTATATGTACGATATGGTTTTGAAGTTAGTGATACAGATAATAAAGAAATTATAGTTTGTACTGTTAATAATGGACATTATTATAATGCTGATATTGTTTTATTAAACAAAGATGCAAAAAGTGACGAAATATTTTCAGAGTATTCTGATTCTGGTTATGCTTGTCAAGTAAGAAGATATACTTCAATAAAAGATGTTGAAGAATCTTTATTCAAAGGCTTTTTTAATGTTAATAACTCAAAAGATAGATTAAATAGGGCTTATTTAAATTTCACAAAGTCTTTAGTTTCTAATTTCTCAGAAAACTCAAATTATTCTTATATTAATTCAAGATATTATATTAATGGACAAATTGGAAATGAAACTGTAGTTCATGAAATAAAAAATAGATTAAAAGAAAAAAAACCTATTTTATTTTTAATTGAAGCAGCGGCAGGATTTGGAAAAACTTGTACAGCATATGAATTGTTACATCATATAATTAATGATGAACATACTTCTTTACCATTATTTACAGAATTATCAAGAAATAGACAGGCTAAGATATTTAGATATGTATTATTAGATGAAATTGATAACTTTTTCCCATCATTAAGTTCAAAACTTGTAAGAATGGAAATAAAATCAGGAAAAGTGCCTGTAATTTTAGATGGTTTTGATGAACTTTTACATACTAGTGTAAGTGAAAAGAATGATGAACTAAATGAAACAATGATTGAAACTATTGGTGAATTATTAGAAGGTCAAGCAAAAGTTATTTTAACTACAAGAAGAACAGCCGTATTTGATGGAGATGATTTTCACGAATGGATTAATTCTCATAAAGATGATTTTGATATTATTAGAATTAAAATTGACGAACCAACAGTATCTAATTGGTTATCACAAGATAGAATAGATATTTTAGATGATAATAATATAGAAATTGAAAAACTATCAAATCCTGTTTTATTGTCTTTTTTAAGAAGTATTTCTGATAAAGAATTTACAGATGTCGTTTGTCACTCATCTAATATAGTTGAAAAATATTTCGAACTAATGTTAAATAGAGAAAAAGATAGACAAGATCTTAATATGACGGTTCAAGAACAATATGATACGTTTAAAAGATTATCAAAAGATATGATAGATTTAAGTTATACAAGTGAATCAAGAGAATATATAACTACATTCTTTTTAGAATATGAAAACGATTTATTAGAAACAGTTAGAAATAGATATTCTATTGAAAGCAGACCAAGTAAAGATGAAATTGCAAATAAACTTTCAGGTCATGCTCTTTTAGATAAAACACAAATAGACAATAAAGCTATAGGTTTTATTAATGAATTTGTATTAGGTAACTTTTGTGCTGATAATATTATAGCTTCAGGACCTGATGAGTATATTGAAGATACAAGATTTATTGCCCCCGCAGTAATTTCTTATGTGCCAAGAAATTTAGAAAAAAGAAAAGCTTTATGGAATTCTTTAGAGTTTGTAATTGATTTCATAGATACTTGTGAACAATTTAAATATATGATTAGTTTAAATAATAAAATCTTAAAAGATATGTCTGATTTTACAATTGATGATTTAACAATTAAAAACATTAATTTAGGTGATGACTATTTAGTTGAGAATACTTTATTTATTAATTGTGATATTACAAATATGACTATTGATTGCAATAATATTTATGACGTAAGTTTTATAAACTGTAACTTTTATGATTGTGAACTTATTAATTATATAGGTGAAGAGAATATTACATTCTTAGGCTGCTCTTCTGATAATAATTTCCAAAGTGAGGTTATTGATTATATTGATAAAATTGAAGATGAAGAAGATAAAGAAAAAAACTGTGAAGTTTATATTCTTGAGAAATTTTGGAATAAAGGAAGAGATACTTTTTATAAACATAGACATATAAAAGGTATTTATACTGGTAATGCTACTTATTCGCATAAAGAAATGCTAAAAGCTTTAGATAAATTAAAGAAAAAAGAATTTATTTTAGAAGCAAACAAAATTTCATTTTTAGAATTAAATATAGCAAATATACATGAGATTAAATTATGCATGGGGAAAATTTAATGATACAAGATACTCATATAATTAAAAAACTATCAGAAATGATTGAAAAAGAATTTGCTCGAATTGGTATATTATTTCGTGTATTCTCTCGTGTTAAATCAGAAGAGTCAATAAATAGAAAAATAAATAATAATCCAAGTAAATACTCTGAAAATGGCAAAAAAATTCAAGATATTTATGGATTAAGAATCACTTTATATTTTCCAGATGATACTCCAATTGCACAAAGTGCTTTAGAGAATATATTTAAACATGATAGAGTTTCTTCAAAAATAGATTCACCTAATAGTATTTCCTTTGAGGCTATTAGATATAATTTGATTTTTTCATTACCTTCTACTTTAGAAGAAGAAAGTTTATTATGTAAAAATCCTTTAGTTGATTCAACATTTGAAGTACAATTAAGAACTGTTCTTTCAGAAGGATGGCATGAAGTTGAACATGATTTAAGATATAAACACAAATCAGATTGGGAAGAACACAATGATTTAAATAGAGCATTAAATGGTATTTATGCTTCACTTGAGACAGCTGATTGGAGTATGATGAGAGTATTTGAAGAATTATCATATAGACATTATAAAAGCTTTGAATTTGAAGCTATGTTAAGAACAAAATTTAGATTAAGATTTCAAGGAAAATTAAAAAATGAAATAAATGATTTTTTAAAAAACAACGAAAGTGTTGCACAAAAAATATCAGAAGTAAATAGAAAAGTTTTAATGCTTAAAATTACAAAAAACAGAATCAATATACCTTTAACTTACAGTAATTTAATTTTTATAATTAATTTTTATTTTATAAAAAATGAAGATCTAAAAAGTTTAGCTCCATCTTTTATAATAAAACATTTAGAAGAGATAAAAATATAATATTTTATCTCTTTATCTACTAGCTCTCTTTTTATGTTTAAATTTAAGATAAGGAGTAACTACATTATGGAATTCGAAATTTTTTGAGAAATCTTCTTTTTCAGTAATTTCTTTAATTATATGCTCCATTGAAGAAATATTTTTTTCATCTAATTCTTCGTCAAGATTTCCATATTTTGATAATAAAGTATCGAAAGCATAATGGTAATTATAAGCTAGTGATCCTGTATCATTAAGCATTTTTTTAATAAATACCCAACGGTCAAAAATAATACTCCAAGCTTTTTTCTGTTCTAATGTAATACATTGTTTATTTATAATGCTTTTCCATTTAAACAAAGCAAAATATGCTTGATGACTTAACCATAATTCTCGTATCCACCAATCTTGATATTTAGGGAATCCAGAAAACCTAATTTCTTTTCTAACTTTTCTTGTTTTATTTTCAAACTCTAGTAACATTTTTTCATTTAGATCTTCAATATTTTCTTTTATATTAGTAGTTAAAATATAAAAGTGAAGTACAATAATAGGTATTAAATAATCAATTGTAGCCATTTCCTGGATATTTTCTTTATCACAATTTTTAAGTAAAGAACTAAATTCTTTTTTAATTTTTTCAAGAACATCTAATAATTCATTAAGTTCTGGTAATTTAAGTTCTACAGATTTTATTGCAATTTCAAATAATTTATCATCCTCAAAATGAACATCAGTCGGTAATTCAGCAATTATCCTAAGTGCAGCTAACTTAACATCATTATCTTGTTCTTTGCCTACTTTAATTCTAGAACTTTGCGAATCGAAATACCTTTTACGTCTAGCAGCTATAATTAATTTACGTTTTTTTGAAACTTCTTGTCCTTCATCAGTTTGAAGTTCAGCAAGCATACTTTTATATTTAGCTACTTTATTATTAGCAATTTCAAAAGAATTTTCAGATGAAGCTTTTGAAATTGCGGAAAGTCTAATTTCCCCAGATTCATGTTTATCTAAATTTGATTTAGAAAAAGAAGCTTTTTTTTCATTTTCTTCAATAAGTTCTTCAAGTGCGATAGTGCTTTCCATCTAGTATCCTTTTAAGTATTCTATCCAAGAAAAATTATTTTTACAAGTAAAAAATCATAATTTAATTATTTTTCATAAGAATTATTTAATTATGTCGTACATTCACAAAAATTAAAAGAAAATAACTAGAAAAAAGTTTAAAAACATTAGTCTATTGTTTTAAGCTTATTGATAATTTTTTGAATATTATCAATTCTTGTATTCGAACTTGGATGAGTTGAAAATAATTCATTTGTTTGTTTTTTTCCATCAGACATATTTTTCCAAAATGCTATAGCTTCACTAAGATCGTAATTAGCTTTTTTCATTAAATAAATACCTATTTCATCTGCTTCGTTTTCTTGTAATCTACTATAAGGAAGCATAACTGCAAGTTCAGATGTTATTCCATAAACATTATTAAAAATATTAACATATTCAGGGTTTGTAGACATTATTAAAATATTTGCAAGTTTAGATATTCCTTTTTTAATCATTGATGAACTCATTCTCTCAGCACCATGTCTAGCAAGTGCATGTGCAATTTCATGTGACATTACTGTTGCTAATTGTGAATCATTTTTTACAGCATTTAAAAGCCCTGTATATACAACAACTTTACCACCTGGTAAACAAAATGCATTCATAGCTTTATTTTCTATTAAATTAAACTGCCATTTAAAATCTGGTCTATTAGATACTAAAGCAAGTTTTTTTCCTATAGCTTTTACTCTTTTTGATTCTTTTGTATTTCTAATTACAATAGAATTAGCTAAAGTACTTTTATATAATTTCTCCCCTAAAGATAACTCTTCAGCCTGTGATACAAAAATCATTTGTGATCTATTTGTGTATGGAGTTTTACTAGAGCAAGATATAAATGCTAAAGTTAACAGTATAAATAAGATTGTATTTTTTAATAATTTCAAATTAATCCTTCTTTTTTTCTAATTATATCAAATAAAAACATTAATATATGTACATAATATTTTAATAAAGAATATATAAAAAAAGGATATTATTTCAAGAATATAAAGGATGAC
>JABSON010000178.1 GCA_013215915.1 Campylobacteraceae bacterium
TAGAAAAAAAGAATTAGATTTAAGAATATTTGTACATAATGAATTTACTTATAAATATATAGTAAAAAATGATCATATACTTTTTGGGTTTGCATATGGAATTCTGTTTTCAGCCTTTTTATATAACTTTATTTATGTATTGAAGACAAATAGTATTCTTTTATTATTCATTTATGTAAATATCATTATTTTTATGATTGCTATTCTAAATAAAAACTCACTTTGTTCTAATGTACAAATGTTATAGTATTAATAGGTAAGAGAGAAATGTAATTTATTAAAAATGGAAACTCTCCCAATTTTTTCTGTTACCCTCAATATGGTATACAACGTGATAGATTGAAGTTATTCACCGCTTTGAAGATTTTGCGGTGAATAATTTATAAAAACTTGTATTAAATAAAAGATTTTAGAATAAATTGCCTATGACAATTTATTCATAAGTATATTCTATTTTCTAAAAAGCGTATTTAAGAGAAAAATTGTATGTTCTTCCTCTTGTTAGACGATAATTTGTAGGGTAAGGATTGATTTTTGCTTGTTTATCAAAAATATTTGCTACATTAAAAGCAAAATTCATATTTTTGTATGTTGTTCCTATTCTTGCATCTGCTAGTGTATACGAATCAATTTTTGTAACCTTTACAGGACTTCCGTGTTCTAAATCGAACACATCATTTTGAATACTTCTATTTCCACCTATATATTTAACTCCTGCTCCAATATTAAGATTTCCTATAGTTGTTTTTTTGAAAGTATAATCACTCCAAATAGCAAAATTTGAATCTGCTACACCATTAAGTTTTTTACCCTCTCTTATAGGATTTTTAGTATCTTTTGCTTCTGAAGACATCTTAGTATATGATATAATTATATTTAAGTTTTCTATAGGCTCCATAGTCAAATCTAGCTCAAAAGCTTTTATAAGAGAATTTTTATCTTGTATAGAATCGCCAGGACTACTAGGGTCTGCTGATACAATATTAGTTTCTTCTATCTGATAAATAGATGATGTAAGTAGTCCATTTAGACTTTCTATTTTGTATTTTACCCCTAGCTCTATTTGTTTTCCTACTGATGGGATGAAACTATTTCCATCTTTATCATTTCCTATATTTGGGACAAAAGATGTAGAATATGAAATATAAGGAGTGATACCACTATTCATAATATAAGCAAGTCCTAATCTTCCAGAAACTTTGTGGTCACTTTGTGAAGATGAAGTATTTTGTATTTTCTTTTTGTCTTCTTGTTTGACAGTATCATATCTAAGTGCTGTAGATACGATAAAATTATTATTTATTTTTGCTTGATTTTGTGCATATAGTCCGATTTGTTTTACTTTTGTTTCTTTATCTGTTTTTACTTCAGTAAAACTACCTATATCTTTTTTATAGTCTGGATTTAACAAATCAAACTGAAAAGCATGTTCATTGTGTCTTTTATCTGTACTTTTTTGACTTTTGATATCAAGTCCTAACATAGAAGTATTTTGTATGTTTTGAGTGTCCCATTTGTACTGGATATTAGTATCCATAGCAAAACTTTTCAAGTCAAATTTATCTTTATATTGAATCAATGGTACTTTCGTATAATCAAATGAACTGATTAGTGAAAACATTTGACTTGCATCGAAAGCAGTACTTATATCTCTACCATCAAGTTTTGAAAATCTTAATTTAGAGTTTATCTCTAAAGAATCATTTATTTTATGATTTAAAAGTGTCGCAAAACTAATCATTTCTTTATCTAAATTATTATCTTTCTGTCCTAAAACTAAAGTTGAAGGTATATTTGCTTGATTTAGAGTATCTGTTGCATTTTGAATCATACCTGCAATAGCTGAATTTCCCATCATTTGTGCAAAGAAATCTTTATGTTTTGCGATATCATTATGAAAAGTCAATATTGTATCTTCTGATTTAGCGATTGCGCCACCTGGTATATGTTCTTTTGAGTATGAAGCCAAAAAGTCTAAGGTAGTATCATCTCCTAGATAGTATTTTAAAGCAGAATTAAAAAAGTAAGATTTACCTTTTTTATAACCATCTGCTATTTTTTCTTTTGTATTGTATTTTGCTGTGAGTCTTAAAAATACATCTTCTGATATTCTATTGTTTATATCAAAAGCTAAAGTATTATTTTGTTTTGTTCCTGAAGATATAAGTATCTCTTTTGAATTTGTACTATTTGCTCTTTTACTTTGGAGATTTAACAATCCTCCAGGAGAAGAAGCACCATATAGTACAGAAGAAGGACCTTTTAGTATCTCTACTTTTTCCACAGCATACATATCTGTGTTAGGAATAGCTATATTAGTATTTGCAAGTTTTAGTCCATCTAAAAAAGTAGACTTATATAAAAGATTTCCTCCTCGAAGGCTTGATAGATTTATACCAGGCCAACCATTTTCTCCACTATTCATAGCAATGGCAGATGTATATGCCAATGCCTGCTGAATTGTTTGTGCGTTTCTTATTTCCATTAAATCTTTTGTGATAACTGAAATACTTTGAGGTATTTCAGTTATATCCATATCCATTTTTGAACCAGTCGAACTGTTTGTAGTAAGATAACCTTTTGTATCTCCATAGGCACTTTTGAAATTATTTTCAATTATTTCTACTTCCCCTAAGTTTGAAGAAGACTTTGATGAAAGTTCTTTTTTTCTAATAATAATTGTTTTATCTTTTATGATTGCTTCTAAATTTGTATTTTTTAATACTTCTTTTAGAGCATTTTTAAGACCTGAGATATTCTTAATAGAAGGTGCTTTTTTACCTTTTAAGATTCTGGTATCTGCCATGAAATTCATGTTTGAGATTTTTGAAATCTTTTTAATAGCATTTTCTAAAGAACTATTCTCTATTGTATATACTTCACTTGCTAATAATGATGAGCATAATAGCAGTGAAAGTGACGAAATAATTATTGTTTTTTTCGATAAATTCATTTCTTTCCTTAGTAATAATTATGAGAATTATTCTTAATAAATTTGTTCTCTATTAAAGAAGTCGTGAAAAGATAGAATTACTGACACAATTTATGAATTATTTTTTAAAATAATTAAATTTGTCTTGTTTTTATCTATTTTTATAGGATAAATTAAAGGAAGATAATCTAAAAACTTATTAAACTCATATACATTAAACTCGCCAGTTATAGGGTAGGTGTCTTTATTATCTAAGTCTAGTTCTACATTTATATTTAGATATTTAGAAAACTTTTTAATTACTTGACTTAAAGGTGTTTGTAGAAAAATAAGTTTTTCATTTCTCCATGAAGCTACGAGATTAAGAGAATCTTTATCTAGTTTATTTATTGTGCCATTATTAGAAATATCTAAGATATCACCTTTTAATAGTTGGGCTAGGATTCTTGATTTATCATTAGCATCTAGTCTTATATTTACTATTCCTTCTAATACCGAAATAATTGTTTTATCTTTTTCTTTTGATACTTCAAATTTTGTTCCTACAACTTGTACTAAAATATTATTACTTCTTACATAAAAAGATTTGTTTTTATTTGAACTTACTTCAAATACAGCTCTTCCTTCTTTTAAAAGTACTTCTCTTTTATTGTGGCTGTATATTATTTCTATTTTTGATTTTGCATCAAGAGTGATTTTTGAATTATCAGGTAAAAGTATGTTTTGAATGATTTTATTTTGAGAATAAATAGTATTTTTATAAGTCTCTTCTTTATTAAAAAGATAAAAAGAAAATACAAGTAAAAAACAGGCTGCAAGAGGTAATAGTATTTTAGCAGCCTTAGCTAAAATATTGTTTCTTTTTATTTGTGATTTTACTCTTAATGCTGTTTTTTGTTTATAGTATTTTGGTAAAGCTTTAATAGATTCTCTAAAACTTTTTTCTTCTTCATATATTTTTTTATGTAAATTAGAAGTATTTATCCATGTGGTAAATTCTTGTTTTGAATGAAGTTCAAATCCTTCTTGTTCAATACTTAACCATTGCCTTGCTTCTTCTAAAATAGCATCCTTATTCACTGTCTTTACCTTCTTTGATTCTCATATTTTCTTTTATTTGATTACTAGCTCTTGATATATGTTTTTCTACTGAGTTTAAAGATAGATTCATCATAGCAGCAACTTCTTTTCTTGAATAACCTTCAATTATATGTAAAACAAAAGCTTGTTTTCTTTTTTTTGCTAGTTTATCTATTTCTATCATTAAATGTAATTGCTGGTCGTCTTGAATGATTTTATCTTGGGTTTGATTATCTTCTTCAAAGTATTCTATATCATTAAAACATACTTCAGTAACTTTAGTTCTTTTTCTAAATTGATCTATTATTATATTTTTAGCTACTCTGTATAAAAAAGCTCTTTCGTTTTCTATCTTTTTGTTACTTGTATTTTTTATTACTCTTACAAATGCTTCTTGAGTAATATCTTCAGCCACATTTTTATCTAAGACTGTTTTTTTGACATATAAAAAGATTTCTTTATAATAATTGATCATTTAACTTAATACACTCCATAATTAATAATAAGAATTATAATTGATATGTGTATAATATTAGCTTAATTAATAAATGATTTTATTAAAAAGAATAAAATTATTCTCCTATATTAAGAAGTCGTAAAAAGCATAAAATACTGACAATATTTTATAAAGAATTGTAAAATTCTTATATTATTGAAAGTTAAATCATTTTTCTTTTTATCTGAAATACTAAGCAAAAATGCTAAATGAAACTTAGGTTTTATTGTAGTTCTTTTAGGATCGCTATCATTTGTTTTTATGATAATATGCTTCATATTTATTTTTCTAAAAATCCATACTTAAAGAAAAAGCTATCATTCGAGGTCTTCATAAACTAGTCTTACTAAACCAATAAATTTTATTTGTAATATTATTTGCTCTTAGACAAAAAGTGATAGGTGTATTGTGAATGCTCGTAGTAAAAGGAGCCATAGACCATTTAATTTAAGAGAATTTAAATAAGTTAGTTAGCATTCTTAATCTTTTTTGTAAATATAAGAATAATTATCAAAATACATATTTTTTTAGTATAATAGCATATGAAAAGAGAAGAATTTAAAAACATTAAAATATTATATGTAGAAGATGAAGATTTAATTAGAGAAAATGCTATTTCTTATCTTGAAAGATTATTTGATGATGTATTTGAAGCTAAAGATGGTTTTGAAGCATTAGAAGTAATCAAAAAAGAAAATCCTCATATTATTATTACTGACATAAAAATGCCTAGAATGACTGGTATTGAACTTGTAAAAAAGATTAGAGAAAATAATTCTGAAGTTCAAATAATAATGCTTACAGCTTTTACTGATCCTGAGTATTTAATCCCTGCTGTTGAATTAGGTTTAGTAAAATACTTAATAAAACCTATTATGCATAATAAAATATTTCCAGTTTTACAACAATGTGTAAAGCATATAAAAAATAAAACTTCAAATATAATTTCTATTTCATCTTTATGTAGTTTTGATATATATTCAAAAACTCTTTTAAATAAAAATCAAATAATAAAACTTTCAAAAAATGAACTTATGTTATTAGATTTATTATGTGTGAATGCAAATAGAATATTAACATATAAAGAAATCGAAAATAACATTTGGTATGATTCTTTTATGAGTGAAGATGCGATTCGTTCATTAATCAGAAATTTGAGAAAAAAACTACCTAAGAATTGCTTAGAGAATATAGCTAAAGTTGGATACAAGTTAGTTATTAATAAATGAAAATTCTTTTTTTAATATGTTTTTTATCTTTTTCTTTAAATGCTAGTTTATTACTTAAATCTTTAATTACAAATATAGAATTATCTACAAAAGATAATAATTATATAGATATAAAAAAATATAATTTTGAT
>JABSON010000179.1 GCA_013215915.1 Campylobacteraceae bacterium
ATGTTTTTTTATTAATACAAGTTCTTTAAAAAAAGAATTTTAAAAAATAACTGGATGACCTGCTTTTTTCTTAAAACTTGGACGAATTATTTCATTGTTTTTTTCAAAAGATAAGATTTTATTTTTTGTTTCTTTTTTGATAAAAGGCATATCAGCTAAAAAAATAGCACAGGCATCATATTTTATTTGAGTATTTTGAATGTGTTCAATTCCTACAGAAATACTTGTTCCTAAACAAATATCATCAAGAAGGGCTTGAATTAAAGTTATAGGTAAATCTTTAAATAATGTAAGTATTTTTTCATCACTATTTCTATGTTTTAATAATATTTTTTAATGTTCTTAAGATTAAAGCTTCTTCACCTGAGAATCTTTTATCGCTTCCATATCTTTTCATAAACTAGGTTTTAGAGATACAAGTTAAGATATTATGGAAAGAGATATTTCATCAGGAGTTCTACTATTAATACTTAAAGCAATTGGAGCATAAGTAATTTCAATTTTCACATCTTTATTCTCATAAGAAGGTGTTAAGAATAATCTTCAAATCTACTTTTATTATTTTCTATAATTCTACAAAAAGCATCGTCACTTCTAGGTTCTGAGATAAAACCTATTTTATTCTCTCCATTATAAGCGAATAAAGAGCCAAGGGGTCGTACAGACGCCCCTTTAGCTGAAATTATTGTACATAAATAAAACTCTTTGTCTTCTTTTATCCATTCATTAATTGAACTTATTACACAAGAGTCTATTTTATTCATTAGTGTGCCCCAGAAATTACTTCTTCTTTAAACTCAATAATCTCTTTTTTTGTATATGTTTTATTTAGATCTGTAAAAGTATTTTGCAAATAGTTTACAAGGTCTGTTAATTCTTCATCAGTAAAGTTATATGAAGGCATAGCAGGAAAAGCATTAACTTGAGAATATCTCTGTATTTTTATTCCATATAATAAAGTATAAATTGTATTAAGTGGTTTTTCTTGGTTTAATGTTCCATTTCCAGCCATTGCTGGTGCAGTATTAGGAATACCTTGACCATTCATACCATGACAAGAAGCACAGTATCCTGCATATAATGCGAAACCTGGATCTTTTTTATTATGTTTGTTAAAAGTTAAAGGTTTTTCTTCTACTTTTTTATCACTATTTAATAAATAAACAGCCATTGCATTTAAGTCTTTTTCATTTAAATTACTTAAACTATGATAAGTAATTGGTGTCATATGACCTAAAATTGTTCCTCTAGTAGAGTACCCATGTTTAAGTATTGCAATAATACTATCTTGAGTCCAACCCTGTCTTAAAAGTTCTTTAGAAGAAATATTAGGTGCCATAGTACCAGCTATAAAGTTACCTTCTAAATGTTTACTTTTATCAAGTGCCATAGTTAAATCTCTAGGAGTATGACATGAAGCACAATGACCTAAAGAGTTTGTTAAATAATCACCTCTATTGTAATCATCACTTTTTTTAGGGTCTTTTTTCCAAGTATCAGAAGATAAGTTAATTAAATTCCAAGCTTTAAGTCCAAATCTTATATTAAAAGGAAAAAATATTTCATCATCTTTATTTTTTTGTGAAACTGCTGGAATACTTTTGAAATATGCATATAAAGCTTTTGTATCATCATCTGTAACTAAATGAAAAGAATCATAAGGCATTGCAGGATATAAATTACCTCTTTTACTAACACCTTGTCTTACAGCTCGAGAGAACTCTTCGTAAGTATAAGAACCAATACCATTTTCTTTATCTGGAGAAATATTTTTAGAATAAACAACTCCAAAAGGAGTAGGAAAAGATACCCCTCCTCCATATTGTTGTCCATCACCACTTGTATGACAGGCATAACAATCTCCAGCAACTGCTACTTCTTCACCTTGTTTAATTAAATCACTAGATGTAGCATATAAAGATGTTATTAAAGCACTTAATACTAATGTATTTTTAATCATTTGTTTAATCATACAGTTAATCCTTTTGTACCAAGAATTAGTTTTTTCATACCTTGGTAATATTTAACATAACCAGTACATCTACAAATATGATCTTTTAAGTTCTCTTCAATTACTTTTTCAACCTGATCTATTTTAATTGGATTTTTTTCTAAGTTTTCCATTAATAAAGTTGCTTTATTAACAAAACCAGATGTACACCAACCACATTGAAATGCGAATTGTTCTATAAATACTTCTTGAACAGGATTTAATTTAACAATATTATTATCTTTATCTTTAGTAGCATGACCTTCAATAGTTGTAACTTTTTTATTATTAAATACTGCGGCTGAATTAATACAAGTTTTTTTAGTCTCTTTTGTACCATCTTCATTTTCAACAATAACAGTACAAGCACCACAAGCACCTTGACCACATCCAAATTTTGTACCAGTTAAGTTTCTAAATTCATGTAAATATTCAATCATCATTACTTCATCAGGAATCTCAATTGGACCAACTTTTTGTCCATTTATACTTAGTTGTAAAATACTCATTATTATATCTCCTTCATAATATCTTCAGGTGTAACAGGAAGATGGTAAAATCTTTTATCAATTGCATGATGAATTGCTTCTACAATTGATGAAACTACAGGAATCATTACTACTTCTGCTATACCTTTACTTGAATCAGTTTTTGATAAAGGAGGAAGTACAGTATATTTCATATTCCAAACAGGAACATGTTTAGCTAAAGGAACTTTGTAACGGTTTAAATTCCATGTTCCATTTCCTGCTCCATCTTCACCTAGAGGTAAAGATTCATATAAAGCATGTCCAACACCAAATGTTAATCCACCTTCAATTTGTCCTTCTACTAGTTCTTTAACTAAAACTTTTCCTGGTTCTAACCATGTATGAGTATTTAGAATTTCAACTTCTCCATTACCTTGAGAAACTGACAGTTCTACTAGAGTAGCACATGGTGCTAAGTATGTAACCATTGCACGATTTAATGCAGTTTTAGGATAATAAACAGCTTTTCTATTTACTAAAGTAAATCCATTAGCATCAGTTTTACGTCTAGATTTTTTACCCTTACCATATTGTAAAGCTAAAGCATCAATTGATAATTCTTTCTCAACTCCATTAATATCAAATGTAGCACTTGACCAAGCCCATCTATTAAATGCATGAGTAATAACACCTGTAACTAATCCCATTTCATGAGCTTTTTTAGCTAAAGTTTTTAAATCAATTGGAGGGAATCCATTTGCTGACATTTTACCATTAGACCAAGAAGCAGAATTAAAATCATCAAAATTTGCTCTTGTATATGCATTATTAAAGTATTTAGTTTTCCATATTTCTACAGCTGCTGGATATAATCCATGTTCTAAAATTAATTTTGCACAAATTGTTGTTGTATGACTTTGGAAATATGCTGACATTGATGCAGCAGATGCCATATATATAACTGGTGTCCACTGAGGATTTTTAGACATTTTGTCTTGTTTATCTTGAGAAATAAGATAAGGACTATCTGTTTCAAATTGTTTTAAAACATCAAAAGCTTTAATTTCTGACATATGAACTTTATCTGCCATTGATCCTAAGTACTCACTAACTAAAGCACCTTGAGAAGTATCAGCACCTGTACCCATTTCCATATATACTATTTTAAGAATAATTTCACCTTCTGGTGTAATTTCTAAACTAGTAGCAGGAGCAGCAGCACCTGTCCCATAATCTTTTGTTACAATACTATAACCAACACCATATTTTTTACCAACATTATCTTTTTCAAATTGTATTTTTTTAGAATGTCTATTTTGCCAAATTGGATGTTGTTCAGATAGGTTTAACATTTCTAAATATCTTGATTCACCATTAGGAATTGCACCTTGAGTATTCTTATCACCTGCTTTAGAAACATTGATTCTTCTTAATTCAATTGGATCAATATTTAAATCACTTGCAGCTTCATTCATCATCATTTCCATAGAAGCCATAGTTTGTAAAGTACCAAAACCTCTCATTGAACCAGCAGTTGGCATAGATGAGGGATAAACACTACCTTCTAAATCATTTCTTGGAATATAATAAATACTTTGCATTCCACTTAGACCTACCATTGTAACTACACCTGAGAAGTTTAATCGACCTCCTCCATCAATGTCAGCATTACAAGTAAGTCCTTGGATTTTTTTAGTTTTTTTATCAATTGCTAATTTATTTCTCATAACAAAAGGATGACGTTTAATACCTGCTTGGAATTGTTCATATCTATCATTAGATAAAGAAACTGGATTAGCAGAATAAAGTAAAGTAACTAAACCATAATAAGGAAAAGGAGTATGATCTTTTGCCCCAAAACCTCCACCAATATAAGGTGAATGAACTACTAGATCTTTAACTACTTTACCTAAAGGTGAATGAGCTAACATTTCTCCTGCTAAAGCATAAAATTCTGTTGGAGATTGAGAACAAATAACTAAATGCATAGTTTGAGTTTTTCTATCATACCAACCATTAAATGCTTCTGGTTCAAGTGCTACTGGATCAATTGATTGAGTAGTAAACGTTTTATCTATAACATGCCAATCTTTATTTTCCATATCATCATGTAGTTTATTTGCGTAATGTATAGCTTTATCTAAAGTATTTCCATGTTCATTACCTTTAGAAGGCCAAGAAACTTTATTGTTTTTAATATTTGGAAAAATTAATCCATCTTGTAAAGGACTATATTTATCTTTTAAAAGTCCATCTTCTCTTACAACACGCCAAGTTGCGAAAGGAGCTTTTGAAGCTGAAGTAAGTTCATGAATTTCTTTTGAGTATTTAATTACTTTATCATTAAACTGTAAAGTGTCTTTAGCTAGTTTATATGAAATAAAATCATTGAAAATTAGCATTGCAACTTCTTGCCCTTCATAATCAGGTACTTTACCTTCTGGTAATAACATATCTTTTCCGAAGAAATGAGGAAAATCAATATGGTCTTTTTTTAAAGTAGCTGCAGTAATAATAACAGCAGGTTTCATATTAGAAGCAAGAGATGATAAATCAATACCTTCAAAAATTCTATTTGCTTTTGTAACTCTTATTATAAATGCATAAGATTGATTACTTGGCCAACCCTCAATATCTTTTGATCTATAATCTCTACTATAAATCTTTTCACCTGTAACTTTTGCAATTGCATCAAATCTAAATTTAGGTCGAACTAAATCACCTTTCCAATCACTTTGTAAAAGTTTACTATTTGTATATTCTTTAAACTTATCAGAACCAAATAATAAAGGTGCACTATATACTGCAATTCCACCAACGACGCATTGTTTTAAAAAGCCTCGACGTGACATATTACTTATGTTTTCCATTCTTTTCCTTTTTTCTTAACTCAAACATTTATGTTTATTATCTTTTTCCAATGTAACATCTATGTCATTTATCATATAATCTATATATAATTAATGCATAAAATGATGATTTCGTACTTAAAAGTTACAAAAGTCTTACATTAAATCAATATAATTATGTAAATAAAAAGAGGATAATAAATGAAAGTTCTATTAGTAGAAGACGATACACAGTTAAATACAACTATTGCATCATATTTAGAAACAATACCATTTGAAGTTACAAGTGCAGAAGATGGTGAAGAAGCTATTGATATAATTGATGATAATATCTTTGATTTATACTTAATAGATATAAATATACCTACTATTTCTGGTTTAGATCTACTTAAATATATAAGACAAACTGACATTCATGTACCTATTATAATTATTACAGCATCTTTGGAAATAAATAATTTAACAGAAGCATATGATAAGGGTTGTAATGAATATCTAAAAAAACCTTTTCATCTAAAAGAATTGGAAGTA
>JABSON010000018.1 GCA_013215915.1 Campylobacteraceae bacterium
AAGAAGCTTATGATTCTTATCATATAATAAATACTATTTCACATCCATATAAAAGAATAAACAAAAAAATACAATACACGTAGATCAGTCATATTTATATATTACTTATTGTTAGGGTATTAGATGTAATGAATCACTTAGCCTTAAAATGAGAGACTTAGATTTAAAGTAAAAGAATTAATTGATGGAATAAATTACTATATAAGAGATAATTATAAAATTATTCTAAATCACAAAAGTTCATCTTATGGATGAGAAAGGCAATTAAATGTATAAACTATTAATATTATTAACACTTGTTATTTTTACATCTTGTACAAAAACTGTAGAAGTAAATAAATTATGTATTCAAAAACCAGAAGCTGGAAATTGTAGAGCTTTATTTAAAAGATATTATTTTAATCAAGAAACAAATCAATGCGACAAATTTTACTGGGGTGGTTGTGCTGGTTCTGTACCTTTTAAAACTATCTCTTTATGTAAACAAACTTGTGAAGATTAAACTTCACAAGATTCTTATTTTATTTCAAAAGTAAAATATTCATTAATTTTTTTACTTGTTTTTTTAGTATATATAAAGTTCATCATTTCTTTATTTATTATATTAGAAGATAAACCTGATTGTATAGTTAAAGAAAGATTATCATCACCATTAATTATTGACACAAGTTTTAAAGATGAATCATCAATGATTTTATCAAACATATCATCACTAATTGTTCTTTTAATATTATCTTTGAATGCATTTGTCATATCTCTTAAAATATTTTCAGTAACTTTACTTCGCAATAAATCTTTGAATTTCTCAAAAGATAAATTTGTACCATCACCTTTAATTGCATATTGATTATTTATATAAGATACAAATTGTAAATCTTTTCTTTTCCCACTATTTGCCATCTTTTTGTAAATAATATATAAAGAAGAAACTAAGAAATCTTCTTTTTCTGTAATATCAAATTTAATTTCTTTAAATATTGCATCTTTTGCAACTAATTTAAGATTTTCTACATTTAATAATTTTGAACCTTCATATTTGATTTTTACAGATAATTCACTTCTGCTAAGGTTACTAGATGCAATTTCTTTAATAAGTAATTCTGTTCCTGTAAATTCAGCTTTTAAAGATAAATTTAATCCACCTCTATCTAAAGTATTAAATAAATGCATTATTATTTTACTACCATCTTGATCGTGAGATAATTTTTGCACAAACTGTTTTCTAATTTCTATTTTTTTATGTTTATCTTCAAAATGAACATTGATATTTTTAGCTTTAATATCTAAAGCTATTCCATCTTTTAAATGCTTAACTAGAAATTCTTTTTTTTGTTCTAATTCCAAATCGCCTAAGTTTTTAAATTCTTTAAAATCCTGAATATTGTTAATGATAAGTTCTTCAATAGTAAGTCTACTTATCTCATCATTTTTAATACTCATATCGTTAATAATACAAGAAATTGAAAATAAACCACTACACTCAATATCTTCGAAAATAAAATCATTCTTATCATTTATATTCTTTTGAAGAATTGAAGAAAATTCTTTTTCAACTAAACTATTTTTGTAACTATTAGCAGATATTCCTATAAATAAAAAAGAAGCAACTAATATTAACTTTGTTCCCATTTTCACTGTAGATCCTTAGATGTAAAATATTTGCAAAAGTTTAACTGTTATGAGATTAATTATCACTTAAGTAAATCATTAATATATAATTTATTGAAACTAATAATATTAAATGAAATTTAAAACTAAGTATACAATTATAATATAGTAAAGATTTATAGAATTTTTATAATAAAGAGGAGATTAATAAAATAAAGTAAAATTACTTTATTTTATTAACTAATTGAGATGGTAAAAGGCCTAAAGATTCTTCTACCAGACGAGTATCGCCATGTTGAATATATACATCTTCATATTCAAATGATGTAAGTTTTACATGAATATTTTCTTCATTTAAAAACTCTAGAATAGCAGACCCTACTCCACCTTGTTTTTGTGAGTCAGAGAATACATACCAATCATTATGGTCTTTAGATAATTCTATTAAAGTTTTTTTATCAATTGGTTTTACAAACCTTAAATCTAAAATTGTAATATCTTCATCATGTAATAATTCAGTTTGAACTGCTCTTCTTACACCTGCTCCATATCCAATTAAAAGTTTTTTAGATTTTCCTTTTTTAAGCACTTGAGCTTTTCCTAATTCAAAAGGTTCATTATCATATTCTAAGTCTTCAAAAGATCCTCTTGGGTATCTTAGTGCACATGGTGATCTTAGAGTATAAGAAAAATTAACTGCATCTGTTAATGTTTTTGCATCTCTTGGAGCAAATACAATCATATTAGGTAAAAATCTTAAGAATGAAATATCAAAAGCACCTTGATGAGTTTCACCATCATTTCCAACAGTTCCTGCTCTATCAATACAAAATACTACAGGTAAATTCATTAAACAAGTATCATGAATTATTTGATCAAAAGCACGTTGAAGGAATGTAGAATAAATAGTAACATAAGGTTTAAACCCTTCTTTAGCCATAGCAGCCATTGAAGTAACTGCATGTTGTTCAGCAATTGCTACATCCCAAAATCTCTCAGGGAAAGCGTCCATTAGTTTATTAATACCAGTTCCACTAGGCATTGCAGCTGTAACTCCTACTACATTCTCATTTTTTGTAGCTAATTCTAATAATGCTTCTGAGAATATTGCAGTCGCAGATTTTGGAGCCTCTTTTTTAATAAATACACCATTTGTTTTATCAAATGGTCCAACACCATGCCAATGTTCATGATGACCTTCAGCAATTTTATAACCCTTACCTTTTACAGTTCTTGCGTGAACTACAACTGGTTTACCTAAGTCTTTAGCTAATTGTAAAACTTCAATGATTTCTTCTAAATTATGTCCATCAATAGGTCCAATATAATCAATACCTAATTCTTCAAATAAAATTCCAGGAGTAATAAGTTTAAAAGCTTCTTCTACTCTTTTAGCTAAATAAGTAGTTCCCTCAGGCATATTATTTCTTATAAATGTATCTACTTTACCTCTAAAACTTTGATAAAATTTACCAGCTAGAAGTTTTGAAAGATGTTTTGAAATTGCACCAATTGGTTTAGCAATGCTCATTTCATTATCATTTAAAACAATAATAACAGGAAGTTTAATATCACCTAATTCATTTAAAGCTTCATAAACCATACCAGCAGTCATAGAGCCATCACCAATCATTACAACTGGAACTCTATTTTCACCTTTTAGTTTAATAGCTTTAGCAGCACCTACTGCTAAAGAAATAGAAGTTGAACTATGACCTGCTACAAAATAATCTGCTTTGTTTTCTTTTGGTTTTGTAAATCCAGAAAGTCCACCAAACTGTCTTATTGTTTCAAATTCATCCCATCTATCATTAATTAATTTATGAGGGTAACATTGATGAGATACATCATAGATAAAAGGGTCAGATTTTGAATCAAATACTTTATGCATAGCAACTGTTAATTCAACTGCACCTAAAGTAGAAGAAAAGTGTCCACCTTTTCTTGATACTACATCAATAATTCTATCTCTTATATCTTGACACACTATTTCTAATTCATCAATATTTTTATTTTTAATATCCATCAAATGTCTTTTTATTAATTTTGTTTTATTTCGTTAAATACTTCATCTAGAAGTGAGAATACTTTAGTATTTTGTTCGTCTGAACCAATTGTAATTCTAATTGCATTGATACCATATGAACTTAAATCTCTAATAATAAGTCCTTTTTCTAATAAAGCTTGAGCTATTTCATTAGATAAATACATATTATCAAATTTTATAATTATAAAATTTGTATATGATTCAATAAAAGAAAAACCTTTTTTAATAGCATACTCTTCGTATCTTTTCATTTCCTTAAAATTCTTAAGAATGCAATCATTTACAAATTTTTCATCTTTTAATGCTTCAATAGAAGCGATTAAAGATAAAGTTGTAATGTTAAAAGGAGGTCTTAGTTTATGTAAAGTTTTAATAATCTCTTTCTGCGCAATACCATAACCTACTCTCATACCACCTAATGCATAAGCTTTTGAGAATGTTCCTAAATAAATACAATTATGATACTTAGAAATTAAATCATCTGCTTTAATTTCTTTCTTTTTATCTTTAAAAGAAGCATATTCTTGATATGCGCCATCAATTATTACTAAAGTATTAGAGTCAATTTTATCTAAAAAATTATATACATCTTTTTTATTCAGACACTCTCCTAAAGGGTTATTAGGTAGGCATAAAAATATAAGTTCTGGTTTATGAATTTTATAAAGTTCTAAAAATTGTTCTAAATTATGCTCATCATCAGAGGTTTTAATAATAGTACAGCCTGTTTGTTTTGCATAAATTTCATACATTGCAAAAGTTGTATTAGACATTAAAACTTTTGATTTATCATTACATTTAGCTTTTATACAAAAGTCTAATATTTGATCAGATCCTGCTCCTATAAGAATATTTGAGCTTTCCACTTCAAATCTTGAAGCTAGACCTTCTTTTAATTCATACATTGAATCATCAGGATACATAAACATACTTGATGCTGTTTCTTGAATTCTTTTTACAACTCGTTTTGATGTTCCATAAGGATTTTCATTTGATGCTAATTTTATAATATTTTCCGATTTAATTCCATATTCTCTAAGTACTAATTCTATTGGTTTTCCAGCTTCATATATTTTGCAATTGTCTAAAACTTTATTAAATTCCATTATTTTCCTTTATTAAATATCGTCAATTTCTTTTACATATGAGCCTAAAAACTTAATAGATTCTTTATGTTTAGTAAATATTTCTTTTACATTTTCATCATCTTTATGACCATTGAAATCAATGAAAAATACTGAATTACCTTCTACTATATGTGATTTAATTTTAGTTAAATTTATTCCTGCTTTATCAAAATCTGTTAAAAATTCAACTAAAGCTCCAGGTGTATTTGGTAATTGAGCAAGAATAGATGTTTTATCATTTCCGCTAGATCCATTCTCAAAATCACTTACTATAAAAAATCTAGTTCTATTATTATCTTTATCTTCAATATTTTCAAATAAAATAGGAAGTTTATACATTTTTGCACCAACATGTGAACAAATTGCAGCTGAATTATCTTCTTTTAAAGCTAATTTTGCAGCTTTTGTAGTTGATTCAATTGGTATATGCTCAACCTCATCAAGTCCAAAATTTTCTAAAAATCTTCCACATTGATCAAATGCAATATCTTTTGAATAAATCTTTTTAATATCAGATACTTTATCACATCTAGTTGCAAGTGTATGATGAATATCTAAAACTACTTCTGCAATGATTTTTAAATCATATTTTTGCAAAGATGAAATAGTATCGCTTACTATTCCATTAGATGAATTTTCAATTGGAATAACACCAAACTTAGCTTTTTTGGTACTTACTTCTCTAAATACACCTTTTATTGATCCAATTGATATATATGAACTCATTGCTCCGAATCTAGCTTCTGCCGCTTGATGAGTGAATGAGCCATCTGGTCCTAAAAATGCAATATTTTCTGGTAATTCTAAATTTCTTGAAATTGCAAATACTTCTAAAAACAAAGCTTCTATTGCACTTCTATTTAACAAACCATCATTTAAAGATTCTAATCTATCTAAAATAGCTTTTTCTCTCTCAGGTCTATATATAGCTCCACCACTTTGAGCTTTTAGTGTTCCTACATCTTTTACAATTTGCATTCTTTTATTAATAAGTTTTAAAACTTCATTATCAATAGAATCTAATTTATCTCTTAAATCTTTTAATCCTGATTCATTCATTTTTAAACCTTTAATAGTTCTAAAACATTAGACATATTATTACATACAAGATTTGGATGTAAGTTTTTATCTAAAGTATTTAGTATTTCATTTTCATCTTTTATTTTACCAGATAAAACTAAGCATGTTTTCATATTTAATTCTTTTGCACCTAATAAATCACCAATCATGTCATCTGAAATTACTGTAATGTTCTCGTAATTTTCATTTATCATATTTTTTGCTTTTTCATAAAAACTTTTGGAAGGTTTACCAACAACTTCATAATCTTTATTAACAGCAAACTTAATCATATTCATAATAGCTCCAACACCTGGGTATTTTCTACCATCTTTTGAATATGTTGATGTTTCATGCATAGCTACTAATCTTTTACATCTTGTAGCATTTTCAATCATTGACGCGTAATCATCATTATTATAATCTTTTTTAATTGATACAATTAAAGTATTAGATGTTTTATAATCTAAAATATAACCCATATCAATTAAAACTTCTAAGAATTCATCTGTTCCAAAAGCTGCTACTTTTTTATCTTTTACTTTCTCTCTTAAAATATAAAAAGGATCAATATAGTTTTTTATATTTAAACCCATAGCTCTAAGACCTTCTAAAAAACTTTTAGAAGCTGCTTTTGTATTATTAGTAATAACTACATAAGGAATATTAGAATCATTTAATTCATTAATAAACTCACAAGCGCCCTCAATAGGTTCTCTTTTTTCATCACAAATAAGAGTTCCTTGTACATCAATAAAATAAGATGAATTTCTCATAACTTTATTTAATATACTCTTCTTCTAAAGCATAAATTTCTTCAAAAGTTTCTCTTCTTCTAATTAATCTAGTTTCACCATTCTCATATGCAAACTCAGCTACTTTTCTTCTCGTATTATAGTTAGAACTCATAGTTGAACAATAAGCCCCTGCTGAATGAATTAGAACTAGATCATTTTGTTGAGTTTGTGGTAAATCAATATTTTTTGCAAAAAAGTCTCCACTTTCACAAACAGGACCTACAATATTACAATCACTTAAATCTGTATTATCAGTCATAACTTCAATTTTATGATAAGCATTGTATAAAGCGGGTCTAATTAAATCATTCATTCCTCCATCAACAATAACAAATCTTTTATTTCCATTTATTTTTTCATATAATACTTTAGTTACAAAAGTTCCTGCATTACCTACTAAGAATCTACCTGGTTCCATTACAACTGTAATATCTAAACCAAATAAAGCTTTCATAATTACTTGGCCATATTCTTCAGTATCAATTAATGTTTCATCATCATAAACAATTCCTAATCCACCACCTACATCAAAAAATGAAATTTCCATGTTTATAGCTTTTAAGTTTCGTACAAAATTTGCAACAATATTAATTGATTCTTCAATTGGTTGTAATTGTGTTAATTGAGATCCAATATGACAGTGAATACCAACAGCTTTTAGAACTTTAGAGTTTTTAATTCTAATATACATTCTTTTAGCAGTATCAATATCAACTCCAAATTTATTTTCATGTAAACCTGTTGAAATATAAGGATGAGTTTTAGGATCAATGTTTGGATTAACTCTAATTGAAATTCTACACTCTTTATTAAGCTCACCTGCAATTATTTCTACTCTAATTAATTCTGCTTCACTTTCAACATTAATCATTAAAATATCTAATTCAATTGCTTCTCTAATTTCACAATCTCTTTTACCAACACCAGAAAATATAATTTTATATGATTTAATTCCAACTCTTAAAGCTCGTCTTACTTCACCAATTGATACACAATCAGCTCCAGCTCCTAAAGACCCAAGATGTTGAACAACAGATAAATTAGAATTTGCTTTAACTGCATAAGCAACTAAAGATTTTCTAGCTTTAAAAGCTCCTTTTAGTTCATTATATTGTTTTGTAATATGGTCAAAATCATACACATAGTATGGTGTATGATACTCATTCGCTATTTCTTGAAAATTTATACCCATTGTATATCCTATACTTTATTTTAAAATCTTAATAATAAATTCAAAGAATTCACAATAAAATTTTATATTTGACTTTAAAAAAAGTAAATAAAACCTATATAGAAAAACCTAGGCAAAAATGCCTAGGTTTTTTAGATAAATTGTATTTTACTCAAATTATATGTTTGAGACTACTTATCTGTTCCATTCCATGCAATTGAAGGTTTCCCATTCTCATCGAAGTTTACAGCTGGCATACCCATGATATTATAACCACAATCTACATAGTGAATTTCACCAGTAACTGCAGAAGATAAGTCAGATAATAAGTACATACCAGAATTTCCTACTTCAGTTGTTGAAACATTCTTTTTAAGTGGAGAGTGAGCTTCATTCCATTTAAGCATAAATCTGAAATCACTAATTCCAGCAGCAGCTAAAGTTTTAATAGGACCTGCAGAAATAGCATTAACTCTAATTCCATCTTTTCCTAAATCTTCCGCTAAATATTTAGTTGTCATTTCTAAAGCAGCTTTTGCAATACCCATTAAATTATAATTAGGAATATACTTAGCTCCTCCATAATAAGATAAAGTTAAAATTGAACAATTATCAGACATAATTGGTTTTAATTCTCTTACTACTTCAATTAAAGAATATACTGAGATATCCATAGCAATGTCAAATGAAGTTTTTGGAATATCATAAAATCTTCCGCTTAAACCATCTTTTGGAGCAAATGCAATTGAATGTACAATAAAATCAATTTTACCCATATCTTTTTCTAAAGACTCTTTTAAAGCTTTAATTTCTTCTGGATTTGATACATCACATGGATATACAAAATCTTCTCTACCAAATTCAGTAGCAATTGGAACTACTCTCTTTTTTAAAGAATCATTTAAATAAGTAAAAGCAATTTCAGCACCTTGATCAGCACAGGCTTTAGCAATTCCATAAGCAATAGACTTATTATTTGCAACCCCTAAAATTACCCCTTTTTTACCCTTCATAAACATATTCTCTCCTTTGTAAATTATTATTTTATATTTTTTGTTAATTCTATAATTTCTATAAAGTCTTCTTTATTCCATGAAGCAGTACCAATTAAAGCACCATCAACATTTTCTAAAGAACAAATTTCTACAACATTTGATAATTTAACAGAACCACCATACAACAACGGTTTATCTATATCTTTTTTTATAGCATTATGAATATTTATTATATCATCATTTGTAGCAGTAACACCTGTTCCAATAGCCCATACTGGCTCATATGCTAAAATTAAATTATCATATGTAGTATCAATACCATCTAATTGAGAATAAACATATTCTAATGTTTTCTCTAATCCTTGGTTTTTAACTTCTAAAGGTTCACCTATACAATAAATTATTTTATATCCAAGTTCCATATAGTATTTATATTTAGATACTATACTTTCATTCGACTCATTTAATACATGTCTTCTCTCGCTATGTCCAATTAGAATAGTTTTAATATTAAACTCATCTAATTGAGCAGTACCTATTTCTCCAGTAAAAGAACCAGAAATAGTAGGATAAGCATTTTGAGCTCCAATATGTAAATTATCAGCAAGATCAAAATTATCTAAAGATGTAGCTGTTGGAAAAACATATACTTCAGAAGAAGTATTAGTTTTTAAATATTCGCTTAAAGATCCTACAAAATCTTTTGTAGAAGATCTTGTATGGTTTGTTTTAAAATTTGACGCTATTATCATTTTATTCTCCAATAATTAAGGCTTTTACCCCAGGTAAGATTTTTCCTTCAATTAATTCTAAAGAAGCTCCCCCACCAGTTGAAATAAAAGTCATTTCTTCTTCATCTCCAGTTACTCTAACTAAGTCAGCAGTATCTCCACCACCAACAACAGTTGTTGCAAAAGAGCTAGCCACTGCATGAGAAAGTTTCATAGAACCTTTCATAAACTTATCCATTTCATAAACACCCATAGGACCATTCCATAAAATAGTATTTGCATCTTGAAGTGCTAATGAAAATAACGAAGCAGTTGCAGGTCCAATATCAAGACCCATCCATGTTTTTGGAATTTCTTGAACTGTAGTTACTTTTGCAATTGCTTCTGCATTAAATGCTTCTGCAACAACAACATCAATTGGCAAATAAAATTTAACACCCATTTTTTTTGCTGAATCCATAATCTTTTGTGCTTCATCAACTAAATCTTCTTCAACTAAAGATTGTCCAATTTCATAACCCATAGCTTTTAAGAATGTAAATGCCATTCCTCCACCGATTATAATTTTGTCAACTTTTTTTATTAAATTATGTAAAGCCTCTAGTTTTCCTGAAACCTTTGAACCACCAACAATTGAAACAAACGGACGTTTTGGTTCATTTACAATATGATGGAAGAATTTTATTTCTTTAGCAAGTAAAAAACCTGCTGCTTTGTGTTCTATATCAAAATGTGCTGTAATTGCTTCAACTGAAGAGTGAGCTCTATGTGAAACTCCAAAAGCATCATTAATATAAACATCAGCCATTGAAGCTAATTTAGCTGCAAATTCTTTATCATTCTTAGTCTCACCAGCGTTATATCTTACATTTTCTAATAATAAGATTTCGCCAGCCTTAAGGTTTTTTGCTAATTCCATAGTATCATCTTGAACTACATTTTTAGCCATAATAATTTCTTGTTTTAATAAAGTATGAAGTCTTTTAGCAATTGGTTTTAATGAATATCTTTCGTCATATTTGTCTTTAGGCCTACCAAAATGAGATGCTAAAATAATAGAACAATCATTATCAATACAATATCTAATAGTATTAAGTGCTGATTTAATTCTTCTATCATCAGTAATATTTAAATCTTCATCCATTGGAACATTAAAATCACATCTAATAAATACTTTTTTTCCTGCTATATCAATATTTTTAATTTCTTGAAGTTTCATTTTTAACCTTATTTTTTTGAAATAAATAATGCCATGTCAATAAGTCTCGAAGAATATCCCCACTCATTGTCATACCAAGTCATAACTTTAATCATATCATCACCAATAACTTGTGTTAAATCAGATGCAATAATAGTTGAATTAGTATTTCCAACTAAATCAGATGAAACCATCATTTCATTATCAACTGCTACAATTCCAGCTAATTCTTTTGATTTTGATTCAAATAATGCATTAATTTCTGCAACTGTAGTTTTTTTAGAAACACAGAAGTTAACATCAACCATAGATACATTAGAAGTAGGAACTCTAACAGATTGACCATGAATCTTACCATCTAAATTAGGCATAATTAATTTCATAGCTTTTGCAGCTCCTGTTGAAGTAGGAATCATATTAAGAGCTCCTGCTCTTGCTCTTCTTTTATCTTTTAAATGTTTAACATCTAAAATATTTTGATCATTAGTATAAGAATGTATTGTAGTCATTAAAGCTTTTTCAATTCCAAAAGCATCATCAATAATTTTTGCAACTGGCCCAAGACAGTTAGTTGTACAAGAAGCATTTGATATAATATCTTGTCCAACATACTCGCTCTCATTTACACCTAATACAAAAGTAGGAGTATTATCTTTTGCAGGCGCAGACATTACAACTTTAGAAGCTCCATTATCTAAATGTACTTGACAAGATTCAGTTGTTAAATATGCTCCCGTACACTCTAAAATTACTGAAGCTCCACAGTCTTTAGAAAAACCTAACTCTTTTGCATCTCTAGTTGAATAAAGTTTTGCATTTACTTTACCCATTTTTAGGTAACCATTTTCAACTTTTACAGGACCATCAAATGTTCCATGAACAGTATCAAATTTAGTAATATATTCTAACATTTCAGGAGTCGCAGTATCGTTAATAGCAACAAGCTCAATATCATCTCGTTTTTCAATTATTCTTGCAACACATCTACCTATTCTACCAAATCCGTTAATAGCAACTTTAAGAGCCATCTTTTCCCTTTATTAATGCAAAATTTCCATTATGCATAAGTGTAATTTTAAGACATTTTATCCAAATCTTGCTATAATATAAGTTAAGTAATATTATAAGGATTGAATAAGTGAAGATAGCAATTTTTGGTGGTAGTTTTGACCCGATTCATGTTGGGCACAAAAATATTGTTAAGAAAGCACTTAAAAAATTAGATATTGATTTTTTATTTGTAGTTCCTACATTTTTAAACCCTTTAAAAAAGCGTTCTTTTTTAAGCCCCCAAACAAGACTAAGTTTATTAAAAAAACTATTTTCTAAAAAAGAAAAAGTTATTGTTTGTGATTATGAAATTAATCAAAATAGAGCTGTTTATTCACTTGAAACAATAAAATATCTAAAAGATAGATATTCTACTTCAAAAATTTATTTAATTATTGGAGCGGATAATTATAATTCATTTGATAAATGGTTTAAACATGAAGAAATTAAAGACTTAGTTGAGCTTGTAGTTGTTACAAGAAGTGGTTTTGATTATGAAAAAGAAGATGATATTAAAAGATTAAATGTTCAGAAAAACATAAGTTCTTCTGAATTAAGACAATCTCTTAAGCTTGAATATATTCCTAAAAAAATAAGAAAAAAAGTCAAAAAAATTTGGCAAAAAAGGCAAGACATTGAGTAGATGTGATGAAATCAGAAGAGTACTAGACGAGAAAAAAGCTGAGAATATAGAAATCATTGATTTAAAATCAAAAAACTATATTGTTGATTATGTTGTTATTGCAACTGTATTAAATGGTAAACATGCTTATTCACTTTTAAATTATTTAAAAACTGAAGTAAAAGGTGAAAATGAACAATTCCTAAGAGTTGATGAAGATTCAGATTGGACTGTAATTGATTTAGGTGATGTTTTAATTCACTTAATGAGTGAATCTCATAGAAAAAAATATTCTATTGGAGATTTTTTATCTACATTAGATAATAAGTAATTATTAGTATTAAGTTATTATTTTAAAAAATAATAACTTAGCAATAAATAAAAGGAATTTCCTTTTATTTACTAACTGGAACGCCTCTCATAATTTTACCGTAATTACCAGCTGCATCTTTTGCTCCACCCATATTACCTGTAACTATTGCTAATACAACAATTACTGCTACTATTATAAGAAACCATTTCATATTACATTACTTCCTTTGCTTTAATACCTAATAAATGAAGACCTAATTTAATACTTAAAGCTACCATTGATAAAACTTTTAAATATTCATTTTGCTCTTTTGTATCTATAATTCTATGCTCATTATAAAATTTATGAACAGAGGCAGCTAAACCATGTAAATAATCAGTGATTTTTTGCATATCTCTTTTAACAAATCCTTCTTCTAAAATAGCAGGAAGTAATTGTGCTTCATATAATAAATTTAGAGCGTCTTGATTAACATTTTTTAATTCAACATTTTTTACATCATCAAATTTTAAATCAGCTTTTTTAAATAACTGATTAATTCTAGCATAAGCATAATTAATGTAAAAAGTTGGATTTGTACTATCTTGGTTTTTTAATGTATCTAAATCAAATTCTAAATGAGTATCTGATTTTTTTGTTAAAAATACAAATCTTAAAGCATCAGCTCCAATTTCAGAAGTTATATCAGACATTAAAATAACATTACCAGATCTTTTAGACATTTTATAAGGCTCTCCACCTTTAAGTAAAGATACCATTTGAGATAAAATAACTTCAAGTTTAGATGATTCATAACCCGTAAACTCAATTGCAGCTTTTACTCTTGTAATATAACCATGGTGATCAGCTCCCCAGATATTAATATATCTGTCAAAGTTTCTATCATATTTATTTTTATGATAAATAATATCACCAGCTAAATAAGTAGGAATTCCATTATCTCTTACAACAACTCTATCAGAGTCATCTCCATGATCAGTTGATTTTAAAAATACTTTTTTATCTTTTGTATATAAAGAACCATTGTCTTCTAATACAGTTCTTGTTTTATCCCAAGAAGAGTATAAATCTGATTCATTAACAAAAGTATCAAATTCAATTCCTAAATCTTTTAAATCTTTTTTAATAATTACTAAAACATGGTCTTTTGCAATATTTGCAATAATTCTATGTTTAGATTCGTCATTAAAAATATCATCACCAAATTCAGCTTGAATAGTTTTTGCTATATCTAGTAAGTATTCACCTCTATAATATGTTTCTGGATATTCAACGTTTTGTTTTAGTAAAAATTCTTTTGCTGCAAGACAAACAGATAAACCTAACATGTCCATTTGAGAACCAGCATCATTAACATAATACTCTTGTAAAATATCATAACCTAAGTGTTTACCAACACGAGCAAGTGCATCACCTAAGATAGCTCCTCTTGCATGTCCTATATGTAAAGGACCAGTTGGGTTTGCAGAAACATATTCTAATAATATTTTTTCTTTTTTAAGATCAGATTTTGCAAAATCTAAAGCTTTATCTAAAGCTTTATTAGTTAAATCATAAAGAAAATCTTTAGATAATTTAAAGTTTACAAAACCTTTTACTGCTGTTACACTCTCAAACATATCAATATTATCAAACTTAGCGGCTAAGTCTTCTGCAATCATCATAGGATTTTTCCTAAGCTCTTTTGCAAGTGAAAATGCTACAGGCGTAGCATAATGACCTAATGATATATCTTTTGGTTTTTCTAAAACTAAATCTCTTTCTAAAATCTTCTCAATTAATTCTTTAACTATATTTTGCAAAAATTTGTCCTAAACTTTTTTTGTTTCTTCAGGTTTCTCTGAAGTTTCTTTATTATCTTTTTTTTCAATTTCATCAGATTTAACAATTTCTGATTCATCATCATCTTTAACAGCTTTTTTAAAGTTCTTAATTCCTGAACCTAAACCCTTCATTAATTCTGGTATTTTTTTCCCACCAAAAAGTAACAAAACAACTAAAGCGATTAAAATCCATTCCATACCACCAGGCATACCCATAAAAGACTCCTAAATATATTTTTGGTAATAATTATATCTGCTTATTGCTTAAAGGAAATGATTTAAGTCAAGAATACTTTACTTTGAATTTTATATATAAAAAATAATTATTTTAAAAGGATAGAAAATAACTTAAATGCGCAAGCAGCTGCAAATATAGAACCAAATAAATTAAGACAAATATTTGCAAGTCCTAAAATAAATGAAGTTTGAAGTAGAAAAAAACTCTCAATTGCAAAAGTAGAATATGTAGTTAAGGCACCTAGAAAACCTGTTGTTAAAAAAGCCTTAGTTTCAGGTGAAAAGTTTTGCAAAGTAAAAGCTGCAAAAGCAACACCTATTAGGAAAGATCCTAATAGGTTAACAGCTAATATGCCATAAGGGAAATCACTTATAAATGTTTTATTAGAAATATAAACTATATAAGCCCTAGAAATTGAACCTAAAAAACCTCCAAGTCCTATTGCTAATATAGTTGAAAAACTCATTATATGCTATTCACTTCTTTATTATAAATAGTATTCATTTTTTCTTCCATTTCTTCAAACCATTTAGTTTTTCTATCAGCTTGAATAGGATCTAAATAAATAACTTTTACTGTTCCAGATTTTGCTCTCAATCCTTGTGAATCAAAAATTGATTTTGTATTAATTAAAACTACAGGTTGAACTCTTAAATTTAATTTATTAGCAACTATTGCAGCACCTGATTTAAATTTCAAAAGTTCATCACCTTTAGATCTAGTTCCTTCTGGAAACATAGCAATTGGTCTATTTTTAGAAACTCTATCTTTCGCTTCTTTAATTAGTTTTAATAATCCTGTTTTATTTTGTCTATCAATTGTAATCATTTCAGGAGCTCTCATAATATGTCCAAAAAGAAATAGATCTTCAATCTCTTTTTTTCCAACCCATGCTAAATGTCTAGTATGAAGATATTCTATAATAACTATATCCATTACACTTCTATGATTCATTAATAACATATCACAAGAGTCATCACATTTTCCAACTATTTCAAGTTTGATTCCTAAAAGCTTCATTTGCATTTGCATCCAAACTTTTATTATTTTATGTATATGATTCTTAAAACTATACATAAGCACAATTACTACTGCTACAGTACATGAAAACTGAAAAACAATAAATAGGGCTTTAATTCTTGATAACATCTTTTTCCTTGATCCAGCCAATTATTTCTGTATTATTTTTTGTATTAAATAATACTTTATAAAAGCCAGCTTTTTGATTTAATATTTCTACAACTTGTTCTTTATTTGTTTGATGAAAAATTGTAGAGTTTTTTGTTGGTAAAATATAAATTACTACATTTTTACTAAGTATAATAGTTTTATTTGGCATTATATATATAATTAAAATTATTAAAAATATTAATGTAAAAATTAAAAATATAACTTTTCTTTTCCAAATAGTTAAAATTAATAATAATAAAACAATTATTGCTATTGCAGTTTTTTTATAAAATTCAAAATTTGAATTACTTGGGTTTAAATCTGTTTGAGTAGAAACCAAATCATTTTTCAAATCAATGGTAAACGAAATATTTTTAAAACTTTTACTAGAAGTATTATAATAATCAAATGATATTTTTCTTGTATGAATTGGAATAATTACATGATAAATAAGACTTTGAGAAGGATAATATTCTTTTAAAGAAGTAATTCCTTGTTCTTTATAATTTTCAGATAATTTAAAATCCTCTAAATTCGCATTTTTACCAGAAAGTTCCAATACTGTTAATAGTTCTTTATTATTATATTGTTTAGTTTTAAAAGAAACAAGTTTTAAATCTTTTGCAATAACTTTCGAAAATTTCTTATTTCCTAAACCAAGAGTTTGATATTTTATATACAAAGGGTTTAAATAAGAGGTTTCAAGAACTTTATTTTTTGAATAAAGTAGAATTTGTATTTTTGGCATAACAAAGTTTTTTGAATTAATTTTAAAATAGAATTTATTTTTAAATTCTCTATTTTCTTTAACTTTCCATTTTGAACGTGGATTTAAAATTGTTATGTTTTTTCCATTAACAAATCTTACTTCTAATCTATCAACTTTATTTCTAGTTACAATTGTTTTAATATTTACTTCAAATCTTTGTTTTTGGTATACAAATTTTGGATAAGCTAAATACGAAGAATAAAGTGTTTTACTTACAGGTAAAGTTTTTACAATAAGTTCTTTATATTCTTTTTTGTTTTTATTTTCTTTTTTTAAACTGTTGTTTTCTTTTTCTAAGATCTTATTTTCACTTTTTTCGAAAACTGATATTTCTTCAGTTTGTAAAATATTAGAAAAAACAAATTGTGAGATTAAAAGAAGTAATAATAAGTGTTTCATTTTTTTCCTTAATAATAAATAGCGCTTATGCGCTATTTATTTAAAAAACCATTTAGCATTTTAACTCCATCGCTAGAACCTAGAATGTCTTCCATTGCACGTTCTGGATGAGGCATTAAACCAAAAATAGTTTTTTCTTTATTACAAATACCTGCAATATTTGAAATAGCTCCATTTAGAGAAATTTCAGCTCCTTTATCATCACAATATTTTAAAATAATTTGATTATTATCTTCTAAATCTTTTAATCCATTTTCATCTATGAAATAATTACCATCATGATGAGCTACAGGAATATTAACAATATCATTATTGTTTAATTCTTGTAAAAAAGCATTATCAGAAGAAATAACTTTAAGTTTTGAAAATTGTGATATAAAATGTAAAGAAGAATTTCTTTTCATAGCACCTGGTAATAAACCAGCTTCTAATAAAATTTGGAATCCATTACAAATTCCTAAAATTTTTCCGCCATTCTTTGCATAATTTTGAACTGAGTCCATAATATTAGCAAATCTGGCAATTGCACCTGATCTTAAATAATCACCATAAGAGAATCCTCCAGGAATAACTAATAAATCAGTATCAGAAGGTAATTTTTTATCTTTATGCCAAATAATTTCAACTTCACATCCTAATCTTTCGAAAGCATATTTAGCATCATATTCGCAATTAGTTCCTGGAAATTGTAATACACTTACTTTCATAATTTAAACTACAATTTTTATTTGGTAATCTTCGATTACAGTGTTAGCAAGTAATTTATCGCACATTTTAGAAACTTCAACTTTTGCATCTTCTTCATTTGATGAGTTTAATTCAATAATAATTTGTTTTCCGATTCTAACATCTTTAACTACATTTTCAAATCCTAAAGTATCTAAAGCGTGATGAGTTGCTTTACCTTGATCGTCTAATACACCCTGTTTTAATGCTATATTTATAATTGCTTTCATTTATTACCTTTAATATATTTAAGTTTATATCTATAACTACCATTGGCAGTTTATTATTGAAAAGAGCAAATGCTCAATTTATTACTTGCTTAATCTTGTATGAATAGTACTGTACCCACTTAAAATTACACTCTTAATAGAAGATGGAACTTCTACCTCTAATTTTTCACCAGCTTTTAAAAATTTTGCTTTTTCTTTCCAGCTATTTTCTTTTGCAAAGTCTCTTAGAATTTGTTTATCCATTGAAATATAATTACCAGCTTCAAAATCTTCTAATGCTATGAATCTTGAACTCTCAGGCGTTAAAACTTCATCACCTAAAACCCATTCACCGTTTGCAGAAACAAATATTTCAAACTTAGTATCAACAATAATAATTCCATTAGCATGGGCATATTTTGTAAAATTTTTAAATAGTTTTTCTAATGAAGTAATTATTTCAGGAAATTCTTTTCTAACAGTAGAAGAATTTAAAGGAATATCTTTAATTCCTTTGGTAGTAGGTGTAAAAATTGCTGTATCAAATTTGTGCCACTGTTTAAGGTTAGAAGGAAGTTTTAATCCATAAGGGTCATTTCCATTTTGACAGGCTTCAAATAATGATCCAGTTAAATAATTTCTAAATATAAATTCAAATTGAACAAGTTCACCGTCAATTTTAGCTTCTAAAGGTTTACATAGTTCCATAATTTGACATCTTGGAGCTACTGATAAATTTTCGCTTACACTCTCAGATAAAATAGCAGTTCTTATACCTTCTTCTTTAGCAAATGCTGCACCAGAGTTAGATATAGTAGTTTGAGATATTCCTTTTCCTTCAATTTCAAGATTCAAAGGTATATCAAATACAGAACAACGATCACTTCTTACAAGTAATACTTTTTGTTCTTCTCCTGGACAAGTATAAAGGTCGGCATTTTTACCAATGTAGAATAAGTTATAACCTAACTCTTCTAATTCGTTAATGCCTTTTTTAGATGTAATTTTCTTTTCTAGTGGCCAAAGACCAAGTGCTATAATATCACTAATGTTCATTTACTCTCCTCCTAATTCATTATTATCAGACTTTTTAGAATATCAACAGCAATATTTAATTGATTATCTAAAACTACTTGCTCTTTTGTAATTATTTTATCATTTATTTTTGCTTTTGCTTTTACATTTATTGCTTTACTTTTTTTGCCTTCTACTTTCTCAAGTTCTCCTTCTAAGTGTTTTTTAAGATCTGATTCTTTAATTTCGAATTCATTTTCTTTTTTACTTACTACTTTTCCAGCATGTGCAATAATATCTGGCATTACACCTTTAGCTTGAATAGTTCTTCCACTTGGTAAATAATATTTAGCAATAGTGATTTTAATACCTTCACTTTTATCTTTTACAATTGGTAAGACTGCTTGAACAGAACCTTTTCCAAATGTTTTTTCACCAACAATAATAGCTCTTTTATGATCTTGAAGCGCACCTGCTACAATTTCTGAAGCGGAAGCACTTCCTTCATTAACTAAAACAACTAAAGGTGCTTTTGTTAATGTAGCCCTATATGTAGCTTCGAATTTTTCTTCATCGCTTTTATCTCTACCTTTTTGAGAAACAATTACACCTTTATCAACAAAAAGGTCAGTAACTCCAATAGCTTGATTTAAAAGTCCACCCGGATTATTTCTTAAATCTAAAACAATACCTTTGAATTTTTTATTCTTTTCAAGTGCTTTTCTTAGGCCTTTTACAACTTTTCTATCAAAAGATGAAACTCTTAAATATAAAATATCATCACCAATAGTTTTAATATAAACTGATTGAATTTTTATAATATCTCTAATGATTTTTATTTTTAAAGGTTTATTTTCACCTTTTCTTACAATTGTTAAAATAATAGGAGTTTTTGGTTTCCCTCTCATATATCCAACTGCTTCATCTAAAGTAATATTAATAGTAGATTTATTATCTATTTTTAATATAATATCACTAGCTTTTATACCAGCTTTGTAAGCAGGCGTACCATCAATTGGTGAAATTACAGTTAATGCACCATCTCTCATGCCTACAGTAATACCTAAACCACCGAATTCTCCAGCTGTTTGTATTTTCATTTCTTTGAAATACTTTTTGTCCATGTATGTTGAATGAGCATCAAGTTCTTGCATTAAACCTTTTAATGCTTTATTAACTATTTCTTCTAATTCAATATCATCTACATAATATTTTTCAACAGTGCCAATTACTTGTGTTAATTTTGATAAAGACTCAAACCTAGTTGGTTTTTTATCGTCTGTGTTTGCAGAAGCTTGTAATGAAGTTAGAAAAGATGTAACTATCACAAAAGAAGCAATAAACTTTCTCATCGAATACCTTTAAACTTTAATATTTTGTATTATATTGAATTGTTTATAAAAGTAAGGTTTTATAATTTTTTATGTAGTATATGTACTAATTTTTTTAAAGGGAAAATATGAGTTTAAAAGAAAATATTAATTTTGTAAAAAAAGAAATTACTAGCGAAGAAAAATTTTTAGAAAGTTTTGTAAGAGTTGAAAACTTTTTTAAAAAATATAAAAAAATTATTCTAGCTGGTCTTGGTATTGCGATCATTGCAATAATTGCAGTAAACGCAAATACGTATGTTGAAGATGAAGCTAAAATTGAAGCAAATATTGCTTTTAATAAGGTTCTATTAAATTCAAATGATAAAGATTCATTAAATATTTTAAAAGATAAAAGTGAAACTTTATATAATTTAGCAATTTATATTAATAATTCTAAAGAGAATAAAAGTATTGATACTAATATTAAATACTTAAAAGAACTAAATGTTTATAAAAAAGCTTTAGAAGAAAAAAACATTAATTCACTAAATGATGTATCTATGGAAAATGATTTTTTATTAAAAGAATTCGCAATTTTTAATAAAGCATTATTATTAGCACAAGAGAATAAATTTAAAGAAGCAAAAGAAGCGTTAAAATTAATTAAATCTGATTCAAAAGTAAACGAATTAAAAAACTTACTTAATCACTATTTATTAAGTAAATAAAATGAAATATTTAATACTT
>JABSON010000180.1 GCA_013215915.1 Campylobacteraceae bacterium
ATAATAACTAAAAAGAAAAACAACAAAACTACATTATCTTGTAAATAAAGAACTTTATTTACCTCGAAATGCATCACCCTACTATTAGACTCATTCCCTGTGGTCGCTTGACCAATAAAATATCTCTACATATCATGGTAAATAAAGCTTCACTTTATTTTCCAGCTAATAAATAGTTATTACAGAAAATAAGCGAGTAGTGTGTATATTTATTAGAATTTTCCATGGGAACTAATAATAAATAATTAATTAATTAATAAAAAATCTTCGATTTTCGATCTTCGAGCTTTGTTTGGAATTAATTAATTAAGAAAAATCTTCGATCTTCGATCTTCGAGGGGCACCAATAATTAATTAATTATTGTTATTAAAATATCTTCTTATGGCTTTAAAAGAGCATATAAAATCTTTAAATACGAAAGTAAAGATTTTATAATAGAAGATTTTTTATAAATAACAAAACGTATTTTCTTAATGCAATAAAAGGAATAGATATAATAAATAAAAAGATCATAACATGAAAATAAGAAAAAACTTAACTTTATATCTCTCTTTTATAATTTTAGTTTTTTCTGTTGTTTTTATTTATTTTACTTATGAAACAAAAACATTAGATATGAATATAGATAAAGAACTGCAATTAAAAGCTAATAAATTTTATTTAGAAAATAAAATTTCATTGGCAATAAAGTCTGAGAGTTTTGATGATGTTTTAATGTATAAAAATCTTTCAAGTTATTTAAATATTGCAATAGATAAAAAACTAGAGAAAGAAATAAAAGAGAATAATACTTTTTTCTCTAAAACTATTAGAAATACAAAAAGTTTTTCTTTAGGATTTATAGAAGGCGAAGCTAATGATTCAAGCTCATTAGCTGGAAGTATAGTTTCTGATATGACTTTATATGGAGATTTAAGAGATATATCAAAAGAAGGAAATAAGTTAATTCATAATGAAGATTATGATGAAATAGTTTTAGGTATTTCTATTATTGGCCTTGCTTTAACTGCAACTACTTATGTAAGTCTTGGAAGTGCAGCTCCTTTAAAAGTAGCCACTTCAATACTAAAAATAGCTAAAAAAACGAATAAACTCTCAAAACCTTTTATAAAGTATATTAGTAAAACTATAAGTAAAACAATTAATATAAAACAAATAAAAAAGATTGATTTTTCATCTTTTTCTAAAATTAAATCTTCTTTCAAAAATGTTTCAAAGAATATAGACGTATCACATTCTAAAGAACTGTTTTCAAAAATAAATAAAATAAAGAAGAATACTTCTAGTTTAGATACTATTTATTTATTAAAATATATAGATAAAGAAAAAGATTTAAGTAAAGTTATGAAAATTTCTAAGACTTATGGAAAAAATACAAAAGCTGTATTTAAAGTCTTAGGAAAAAGAATCTTAAAAGCTGGAAAATCTGTAATTAAATATACCTATTTGTTAATGGCGCAATTAATTTCTTTTATAATCTCAGCTTTTGTATTTGTTTTTGCAATTGTTTCTAAAATAAAATTTATTTTATCTTTAAGAAAAAAGTATTTTTTTAGATAGTTTCAACATCTATAACTTCTTTACCAGATAGTTTTTCTAGTTTTTGTTCAACAATGTCTAAAAAGTCCGTTCTATTTTTTTCATCCATATTATTATCTAACATTTCAGTAATATATTTAATACCATTTGCATTTATTTTTTTAACAGATGCTAAATAATGTACAAATGAGATTATTTTTACATCATTAATTGAATAAAGTTTTTTAACTTCTTTTTTAGGAGGTAAAAGTCCTTTATCTTCATACATTTTAAGTGTTCTAATTTTTGCTGTTAAAAGCTCTGCAATGCTTCTTAATGGCATTACATCCTTATTATTATCTAATAAAGCCATTGATATCCTTTTATATTCTAAGAAAATTTCTAAAACAATTTTTGTAATATCTATTTTATTAAAAACTCTTTTTGAGATTCTACTATATTTTTTAAAGATTATGCTTTAGTGAGTATTAATTTATTAAGTTTTTCTAGATTTTATACTAAAATCATATACCTCAGCATAATAATTTTATATTTAAATGTATATTTTTAAAAATAAAAACTTTTCTTAATCTTATGTGTGAATAAAATAAGAGCTAAAAAACTCTTATTTTATAATCTATTATTTAGCAGCTTTTGCTTCTTTAATCCAAGCGTCAACTTTTGATTTATTAATTTTTAACCATGTTTTTACATGTCTTTTAATATCTTTTTCTTTGTTTTGACCATTTGCCATAAGCATATTTTCACCAGAAATATCATTTACATCAACTTTAATAATATCAAATAGTTTTGCAATATCTTTATGTTTTACTCTTACAGATGGATTAGCAACAATTTTTTGTGAATTAATACTAAATCCATAATCAGCACCATTTGCTAATTTAGTAGATGCAGTATTAGGATTAGCTGAATGAGTTACTTGTAAAAATACAACATCTTTTCCAGGAACTAATTTACCACTTACCCAATAAGGAGTCCAAGTATAATATAAAATTGGTTTACCAGTTTTATACTGTGCAATAGTATCAGCCATTAAAGCAGAATAAGAACCTTGTCTATGTTCAATTGTATCTCTTAACTTATAAGCAGATAATTGATGCTCAATAACTTTTTCACATCCCCAACCAGCAGAACAACCAGCTAAATCAGCTTTACCATTACCATTAGAATCAAATAGTTTTGCAATTGCTGGTTTTTTTAAGTCATTAATATATTTAATATTATATTTTAAAGCAGTTTTTTTGTCAATTAAATAACCCTGTGCACAATTAGAAACAAACTCAGAAAACTTAGTTAGTTTTTTCTCTCCACCTGCACCTTCTATTAATGTTTTTTGTAATGGATCCCAATGTGCTGCCATAAAATAAACATCATCAGATTTTGCATTATTAGCAATTGTTTTAAATGCAATTCCATATTCAATATCATTTGTAATCTCAACTGTATGCCCCATCTTCTTAAGAACCTCAGTAACAATGTATAGTTGAAAACCTTCTTCTGCAATAGCTGTTTTTAAAGCAGTAACTTTAGCAGCATATAAATTCGTACTTAAAACAAGTGCTGAAACTAAACCAATTAAACTTTTTTTATTTAACATATCTTCTCCTTAAATTTGTAATTAAACCAATTGGTCCTTTTTCATACCATTTTCGCTTATCATTTTTATCACTTTTTCCCATTTCTTGAGTTAATCTATCTAATATAACTGCAAGTAATACAATTCCTAAACCACCAATAGCAGCTAATCCAATATCAAGTCTTCCAATACCTCTTAATACCATTTGTCCTAAACCACCAACTGCAATCATTGATGCAATTACTACCATAGATAAAGATAACATTAGAGTTTGATTTATTCCAGCCATTATTGTAGGCATAGCAACTGGAATTTGAACTTTCCATAACATTTGAGAAGAACTAGCTCCAAAAGACCTTGAAGCTTCAATTAAATCAGCAGGTACTTGTCTAATTCCTAAATTTGTAAGTCTTATAAGTGGAGGCAGTGCAAAAATAATAGTTACAATAACACCAGGCACATTTCCAATACCAAATAACATAACAATAGGAATTAAATATACAAATGCAGGAGTTGTCTGCATAGCATCTAAAATAGGGCGCATAACTTTATCTACTGTATCACTTCTAGCAGACCAAATACCTAAAGGTAAACCAATTACAATTGAGAATAAAACTGCTGTTATTACAAGTGATAAAGTAATCATTGATTCTTCCCAAGCTCCAATGAATCCAATTATAAAAAATGATATACAAGTTCCAAGTGCTAACTTCTTAGTTGATACTTGAAGTGCAAACAGAACAAAAAATATAATTACTACATAAGGGTTTAAATATAATAAAAAACTCTCAATAGATTTTAATACTATATCAATTGGAGCTTTTGCAGCTAAAAATACTTCTCTATAATTTAAAACTAAAGAATCAATTGCTGTATTTGTCCAATCATCTAAAGGAATAATAGCTTCTTCAAATGGTTTAAAGATATCAAATTCTTTAATCTTTTCAACTGGCTCTAAAGCAGCCTGACTCCAATCAACAGAAGATTCTCTATTTTCTTGTGCAGTAGATGCATTTCCCCAAGGATCACTAGCCATTGTCAACTCCTTCATCAAATACTTTTAATAGTCTAGATTTTGAAATAGTACCTTTGTACTTTCCATTTTCATCAATAACGGCTGTTGGGTAAATATGATCTGCAATATCAGAAATAAAATCACTTATTGCTAAATCTTGAGATATTGCTTTTTCATCTATTATTGCCGCATGTAAAGAACCATTTATATCTTTTTGTGCTTTTAAAGAATCTACTGTTAAGATTCCTAAGTATTTTCCACTTTTTTCCATAAAATAACCATAGTCTTCATCAAAATCTGCAATATATTGTAAAGCTGATTTAATACCTGTGCTTTCTTTATTTATAATAGTAGAGTGAACTTTTTTAACTATATGAGAAGCTCTTAGTACAGATGTAACATCAACACCTTTAAAAAATGACCTTACATAATCATTAGCAGGTTTATTAATAATTTCTTCAGGAGTTCCAATCTGTGAGATCTGACCATTTTGCATAATAGCAATTCTATCACCAATTCTAATTGCTTCATCTAAATCATGTGAGATAAAAACAATAGTTCTTTTTTCTTTTTCTTGTAAAACTAAAAGCTCATCTTGCATTTCTGTTCTAATTAGAGGATCTAGAGCTGAAAAAGCTTCATCCATTAACATAATATCTGGATCATTAGCTAGTGCTCGTGCTAATCCAACTCTTTGTTGCATACCACCACTTAATTCATCAGGATAACAATAACACTGTGTATCAAGTCCAACTTGTTCTAAAGCTTTAAAAGCAGCTTCGTATCTATCTTTTTTAGAAATACCACTTAGTTCTAAACCAAATGCTGCATTATCTATAATATTCATATGTGGCATTAAAGCAAATGATTGAAATACCATTGAGATTTTTTTTCTTCTTATATCTATTAATTCTTTATCATTTAAATTAGTAATATCTATTCCATCAATTATGATTTGTCCAGAAGTAGGTTCAATTAATCTATTAAGTAATCGCACTAAAGTTGATTTACCCGAACCAGATAAACCCATTATTACAAAGATTTCACCTTCGTTTATTTCAAAACTAGCGTTTTGAACACCTATGGTCATATTTGTTTTAGCAAAAATATCTTCTTTACTTAAACCTTCATCTAACATTTTTAAAGCTTTTTTAGGATCTTTTCCAAATACTTTAAATACATTTTTAACTATTAATTTTTTCTTAGTGATAATTATTCCCTATCTTACATACGAAATGTAAAGTTTTTACATTCTCTATGTTTTTATATATCTTATATTATGTATAAATATAACTTAAATATTAATAAAATATTACTTTATACTGTTTATTATGTATATATTTTTAATGAAATTATTACGTATTCTATGTATTTTAATTAAAATAATAAGTAAATTTTTATATATCTTAGTGTTTAAATTGTATATTATTTTTGTATTTTTATACATATTTTATGTGAAGGATTTATACATCGTTCTTATTTTAGAATAAAAACGAATCGTAGTCGCACTTTGACCCACTCCTTTAACTACTAACACCTCCAGTGGCATCATGGCACGACTACTGGTTCACGATGTTAGGAAATAGCTAGAAACATTCTTTAAAAAAACTACTGAAATCGCCTCCGCGAGAAACGCTCAAATCCGAGGTCTATTTTCTTTTTACTATTTTCTAAGATATGTTTTTTTCAATTTTTCTATTTTTAA
>JABSON010000181.1 GCA_013215915.1 Campylobacteraceae bacterium
AAGTATAAGATGGAATAATAAAATCTTCATCAGATATAATTGAAAAACTTTTTGAATAAGTTCCATAATATAAAGAATCTTTTATAGAATTTTTAAGATCCGCTTTGTTAGCATAAATTGTTGCATTATTTATATCTAATTTAATATCTTCTAAATCATCAATATTCCCATAAGCACTTATATTTATTTTATAAGATAAAGCTTCACCTTCTTTAATTTTATTTGTACTAATACTTGAGTTTAATTTAAAATCACCATATAAAGATATACCTTGAGGTAAAGCTTTTACATTAAACTTTAAATCATTTGAATATATTTTAATATTTTTTTGAGCATTAGACATAAAAGAAAAAGAGTTAGAATAAGGATCTAAAACTTGCAAATTAACTTTTATAGGAGGAATAACTAAAGAACCCTCTTTTTGAGCAAAAACAATAAAATAAATATCTTGCACAATATAATTATTCTCTTCATATTGAACATTCTTTTTATCTAGTTGCTTAAACCAAAAGTTTGAAAAGTCTGGTTTTTCAAGAGATAAATCTACTAATTGTAAATCTTTTTTATATTTAAATTGTATTTTTAATAATACTTCTTCACCTACATAAATATTTTTACTTTTTGTACTCATAGAAAGATCAAAGTTTTTATATTTACTTTTTGAGATTTTAAGTTCTTTTATAAGTTTTTTTTCTGATTTAACTTCTTCTCCATCAAATTCAAAAATAAAAGAAGGTATAGTAAAATCAGCTTTAGGATAAATCATATATTGTTTTATAATTTGTCTCGAACTTTTCCCATTAACATAATAAAATTTTGAAGAACTTCCTCTTGAAAAAACTTCATAAGTACCTATATTTTTAATTTCTGGAAATTTAACATTAGACCCTGAAACTTCATAAGAGAATAAAAAAGCTTCATTTTGAGTAAATGAAGCTTGACTTTTTAATACTACAGATGAAAACATATATGTAGTAAATAAACTAATTAATAAAACAAATTTAAACATAAACCTACCTAAAATTCTATTGTACCCTCAATAGCAAAGTTTGCTTTTGAATCTAATTCCGCATGTGATAATACAGAAACATTTAATCCAAATTTTTCATATATATCTGATACTTTTTTTCTTAAACTAGGTTCAACAACTAAAGATACTTTTGAGAAACCTTTTTCTTCTATTGATTCTAATAATTCTTTTGTTTTTGTAACTAAAGAATTAATTTCACCAATTGATAACATTAACTGAGTAACACCGTGTTGTTCTTGTAACTTAGATACAAAACTTTGCTCAATCTCTGGTTTTAAAGTAACAATATGTAAAGTATTATCTGTATCTTTAAACCTTTGAGTAATAAGTCTAAATAGTTTTGATCGCACATGTTCTAATAATACATCAGGAGCTTTAGTGAATTCCGCAATATCTGCAACAGCTTCAACAATAGTAAGCATATCAACAATTGGAATATTTTCATGTAATAAATCTTTACAAACTTTTAATAATATTCCATATGAAGTAACTTTCATAGCTTCTTCTACAACAATAGGAAAATCGGCTTTTAAAGCATCTATCATTGATACAATATCTTGTCTTGTTAAAATATCTTCTGAGTGTTTTTTAATTAATTCAGATAAATGAGTTGAAATAATTGTAGGTGCATCAACTACAGTAAAACCTTTCATTAAAGCTTCTTCTTTTCTACTTTCGTCAATCCAAACAGCATCTAATCCAAATACAGGTTCTTTAACTTTTAAACCTTTTAAATCAGCATTTGGACTTCCACCCATTGCTAGAAATTTTTCAATCTCAACTCTACCTACAGAAATTGGTATTCTTTTTAAATTAAGTTTATATTCATTTGGCCCTAATTCAGTATCATCGGAAATTCTAATTTGGGGAATAATAAAACCTAATTCACTTGCAATCGTTTTTCTAATACCTCTAATTTTATCTAATAATTCAGAATTACCTTGAACAAGTTTTAATAAACGAATTCCAAGTTTAAGCTCAAGAACTTCAAGTTTCATAATGCTATCAATAACTTCTTTTTCGCTAGGTTTATGCATTTTTTGTTCTTTTTGTTTTGCAATATCTTTAGAAGATAATGATTCTTTTTCTTTATCTTTAACTTTAAAGAATCTGGTTAATGCATTATCTTGATTATCTTCAATCATATAAATGGTATAACCAATTACAATCATCATAAATCCTAATGACATTAGAACAGCAGTTGGGAAACCAGGTAAAAGACCAAATAACATCATACATAAACCAACAAGAATTAAAGTTTTTGAATCTTTAACTAATTGATTAATAATCTGGTCTGCAAATCTTTCTTCATCCATATTAGATCTAGTAATAATAATAGCAGTTGCAGTTGAAAGAATTAAAGCAGGAAGTTGAGCAACTAAACCATCTCCAATTGTTAGAATTGTATATATTTCAGCACTCTCGCCTGCTGATAAATCATGTTGGAACATTCCAATTAATAATCCACCAATTAAATTTACAATTGTAATAATAATACCAGCAACAGCATCACCTTTTACAAACTTAGATGATCCATCCATAGCTCCATAAAAACTAGCTTCTGAGATTAATGATTTTCTTCTTTCTTGTGCTTGAATATCATCAATAAAACCAGCATTTAAATCGGCATCAATAGCCATTTGTTTACCAGGCATAGAATCAAGTGTAAATCTTGCAGTTACTTCGGCAACTCTAGTAGCACCTTTGGTAACAACCATAAAATTAATTAATACTAAAATAATAAATACAATAATACCAATTACCATATTTCCACCCACAACAAAATCTCCAAATGCTGCAATAATAGACGATACAGCTTCAGGACCATTATGTCCTTCACTTAAAATTGATCTAGTAGTTGCAATATTTAAAGATAATCTAAATAATGCAAATATTAAAATTAAAGTAGGAAAAGTTGTTAAGTCAGATGGTTTTTGAATATATAAAGATATTAATAAAATTAATAAAGACAACGACAAAGAGATTACTAGAAAAAAATCTAGAATCATCTTTGGTAAAGGAACAATGATAATTGTTAATATTGCAATAAAAAGAGCAACAACAATTAAATCTTTTGAAAAAAACTTTTTAAAATACATTTAGTGTTTTACATCCTAATTTAAGTAATTAACTAAAGATAATTTATTTAATCTATTAATTGTTGAATATAACGAAACAAATGTTAATTCTAAAGATTTAGCTTCAATAGCTAATTTTGCTGGATCAGAAGATACAACTTCTGTATAAAAAATATCAAACTGATTTAATTTAGCGGAAACTCTTTCAGCTGATAAATTAAATACTTTATTTCTTGCACCTAAATCCGCATGAGCTTTATTAAGTGCATCAAAAGAATCAGTAATTTCACTTAAACCTTCTTTCATTTCATCTTTATTATTAGTAGCTAAACCATCAATAATATTGTCTAAAACATCGAAAACATTCTTTTTAGTATGAAATTCTGGGTTAGTTATTGTTTTAGGAGTAGCGCCAGGATCTAAGAAAGAAGTACCAACAGTATTATCACTTATAAATTCCCCCGCATTAGCAGTAGGACTCATTTTAAGATATTCTTTTGTTTTGCCATCAAAATCAAATTTATATAATCTATTTTTATCAATGCCCGTAGTTATATCATTATCACCATCTGCATTATCATGATCTACAAACTTCCATTCATTTCCTTCTTTATCAACAACCCTATGTTCACCTTCAGTAAATGTTATCTTATCTGTTACATGTGAAATACTTGTAGAGAAACTCATCATGTCAAAACCATTAACACCTTTATCTCTGTACGATCCAAATTCAACTGCTATCTCTCTTAGATAACCATCACCTCTGTAAGTCATTTTTCCAGTTGTTGCATCTTCTTCAAATGGTTTTACTGTTGTATTTGAACCTGCAAATAAATATTCACCTTCAATTTTTTCATTAGTAAGCATTATCATATTTTTTTTAACACCAGCAATTTGAACTGATATTGATTTTCTTGCATCAGGGTTAACAGTGTCATTTAGGGCTTTAATAACTTCTGATTTAACATACCTCATAAGTTCTTTCATCTCACCTAAAGCACTATCAGAATTTAAATTTTGAGCTGTAGTTTTTTTCAGTTGATTTTGAATACCTGTGTATACAGTAATTTTATCTTGAACATAAATTTTTCTTGCAAAAATTTGTGTATTATCACTTCCTCTATCAATTATTTCACTAGAAGATTGCTGATAAGAAATTCTTACTTGCTCTTTATTTAGATTGTTTAGCCTAAACATTGTACTACTAGTCGTATCAATCATTAATCACCTCCATAAATTGTTTTTTTACTTCATCAAATGTGAAATTATCATTAGTATTTTGAACTAAAAAATTTCTAATTTTTTCTTTTTTAGCTAAAGCTGCATCAAGTTCAGCATCCATTCCTGGTTTATATGCTCCAACTCTAATAAGAACTTCATTTTCTTTTATTAAAGATAATACTCTTTTTAACTTTAAAAAGCCATTATAATGCTCATCATCAACAACTTTGTCCATAACTCTTGAAGCTGATTTTAATAAATCAATAGGAGGATAAAAACCTTGTTCTGTTAGTTCTCTAGTTAAAACAATATGCCCATCTAAAATTGATCTACTTTGATCTGAAATTGGATCATTTAAATCATCACCATCAATTAAAACAGTAAAAAATGCAGTAATAGAACCTTTATCATTATTTCCAGCTCTTTCCATTAATTGAGGAAGAAGCGCAAATACTGAAGGCGGATAACCTCTAGAAACAGGAGGTTCTCCTGTACTTAAACCAATTTCTCTTTGAGCCATTGCAAAACGTGTAACTGAATCCATAATAAGTAAAACATCATGTCCTTTATCTCTAAAAAACTCAGCAACTGCCATAGCAGTAAAAGCTCCATATTTTCTCATTAATGCAGATTCATCAGAAGTAGCAACTACCATAATAGTATTCTCAAGGTCATTATTTAAATTATAATGAATAAATTCAGGAATTTCTCTTCCTCTTTCCCCAATTAATGCAATAACTTTAATTTGAGCTTCACTTCCTTTTACAATCATTCCCATTAAAGTAGATTTACCAACACCAGAACCAGCAAAAATACCTACTTTTTGACCCTTTCCTGTTGTAAGCATTGCATCAATTGCTTTTACACCAGTTGATAATCTTTGATCAATAATACCTCTATCTAATGCTCTCATAGGAGTTTTATTAATAGAAGAATTTTCTTCTAAATCATTAATTTTCCCTTTATTATCAATAGGTTCACCTAAAGAATTAATAACTCTACCTAAAAGTCCATATCCACATTTAACAGATAAACCTTCTTTTTTTAAATACACTTTATCATGTATTCTAAAACCTTCAATAAATGAAAAAGGAACAATAGTAAACTCTTCACTACCAATTGTAGCAACCATACCTAAAACTGTATATAAATGCTGTTCTGACTCAATTTTAACAATATCACCAACAGCTACATCTAAACCTGTTGCTGTAATTGTAGTGGTACTTATATATTTAATTCTTCCAAAAGGAGTAATTAAATTATCAATATCAATACTGTTTATTATATTTTCTAAATCAACCATTAAAGCTCATCACACATTTTTTTATATAAAGAATCTTTTGTATCTTTAACATTTTTACACTTTTCTAAATATTCACTTTCTTGATCTTCATTTCCAACTTTTTCATATAACTTCATTAAATCGTAATTAACTTTTACCAAATCATTTGCTTTCATTCTTCTTGTATTTTTAACTGCTTCTAATAA
>JABSON010000182.1 GCA_013215915.1 Campylobacteraceae bacterium
TGTAATTTCTGGCTTTCTACAAATATTTACGCAATTTCACAATGGCATGAAAATCGTAAAAATTCGTGTACCCGGTCTAGGGAAAAACGAGTAAAAATCCACCTATTAGGCTGTTTTTGACAATACCAAGTGTCTCTTCATAATTTGATTCCAAGATATGCTGATATTGTTAAGTATACTGTATTCAAAAAATTTAAATAGATTTGTCCTCTTTAGATAGAAATAGAGTTTATTAAGTGTTATATCTGCTAATTATTAATGATGTAAATTATTTATACTAAGTATAGAAAAGACCAGTAATATTGGTTTTATATTAAAGAATAGAAGATTTTGTAGTTTTATTTAAGATAATTAATATCTCTTTTATTCCAATTTTATAAAATTGGAATAAAAGTACTTTAGTGTATTTATTGTTGTTTTAAAGCTTTTCTCATTACTTCAATTGTTTCTTCATCTATCTTTTTACCAATAAATAATTCAAGTGCTAAAACACCTTGGTATAACAACATATCTTCGCCGTCTTTTACCATTAAGTTTTCTTGTTTAGCAAGTTTTAGAAATGGTGTTTCTTTGCCATAAACACAGTCAAAAGCATATCTTGCATTTAAAAACAGATTCTCAAGTTTTAACATAGCAACTGGATACTTCTCCTCTTTTAATCCAACAGAAGTTGAATTAACGATTAAATCATAAGCTTCTAGTCTAAAGTTATCGCTTAAAAAAGTTTTAAAACCTTTGTTTTTAAAAAACTCTAGTTTTTCTATTGATCTATTAATTACAGTTACTTCAATATTTTTATCTTTTAAAGCAATTGCAATTGCTTTAGCAGTACCACCAGCACCAATTAATAATACTGTTTTAATATCATCAAAGTCTGATATAGCTTTCATAAATCCAGGTGCATCTGTATTATATGCAAGAACTTTTCCATTTTCATTAATGAATGTATTACAGGCTTTTATTTCATTGGCTATACCTTTTACTTCATCTGCTTGAATATAAGCAAATTCTTTAAATGGCAAGGTAATATTTGAAGCTTTAATATTTTCACTAATAAAAACATCTTTTAATGTATTTCCATCTTCTATTAAATATGTTTCATATGTATTATTTAGGTTTAAATGCTTAAAAGCAGCATTATGCATTTGTGGAGATTTTGAGTGATCAACTGGATTCCCAAAAATTACGAATTTATTTTCTTGCATTTTTATCCTTTAAAAATTGATTTTAGCAAAAATATACTAAGAATATATTAAAATTGCGACAATAGTATTTTATAAAGGGGATTATAATGTATAAAATAAAATCATATTTTACTAAAAAACTTGATGATAACTTAGCTTTTCATGTTGGCGATAAAATAAATAATGTAAAAAATAATAGAAAAAAATTAGCTTTAAAATATAAATTTGAAATTAATAATCTTAGGTCAATGAATCAAACACATTCTTCAAATATACAAATAATAGATCATAAATCAGATTTAATAATAGACGACTGTGATGCTTTAATAACAAGTGAAAAAGATATATGTTTATTAGTAATGGTAGCTGACTGTATTGCTATTTTAATAAAAGATGAAAGAAAAGGTATTCTTGCCGCTGTTCATGCAGGAAGATCTGGAACATTTTTAAATATATCTTCGAAAGTAGTAAATAAAATGATAAATGAATTTGGCTGTGAAATTAAAGATATAAAAGTTGAATTCTCACCCTCTATTCAAAAGTGCTGTTATGAAGTAAATAATGAAATTATAGAATTTGTAAAAAAAACTTATGGCGAAGAATTTATTTTTAATAATAATATATCTTTACAAGATATTAATAAAAAACTTTTAGAAGATTTAGGTATTGAAAATATCAAAATTTCAAATATTTGCACAAAATGTTCTAATGAAAATTATTTTTCATATAGAAAAGATAAAAATTGTTGAAGATTTGCAGGAATTATTTTTTCTTCAAAAGAATAAAATAAAGTAAATTATTTTTTACTTATGTTTTAATAGTGTCTTGAAAATGTAAATATAATGTAAATAATCCTTTAAAAGAAATAAATATACTAAAATATAACATATCATTATCTTAATTAAGTTTCATTTTGTTACAATTGCTGATAAAAAAACATTAAATATTATTAGAAAATAACAAAGGATTGTATAATGAGAAAAACAGTTACAAAAGAAGAAGCATTAGATTATCATGAATTTCCAACTCCTGGTAAATTGGCAATTGCTACAACAACAGATTTAAAAACTCAAAGAGATTTATCTTTAGCATATACACCTGGTGTTGCGTATCCTTGTTTAGAAATTGAAAAAGATCCTGAAGCTGCATATAAATATACAGCTAAAAGAAACTTAGTTGCAGTAATCTCAAATGGTACTGCTGTTTTAGGTTTAGGTGATATTGGTGCAATGGCATCAAAACCAGTAATGGAAGGTAAGTCAGTTTTATTTAAATCATTTGCGGCTGTTGATTCATTTGATATTGAAGTTGACGAAAAAGATGTAGACGCTTTTTGTAAAGTTGTAAAAGCTATTTCTCCAACATTTGGTGGAATTAATTTAGAAGATATTTCTTCTCCTTCTTGTTTTGAGATTGAAAGAAGACTAATTGAAGAATTAGATATTCCTGTTATGCATGATGATCAACATGGAACTGCAATTATTACAACTGCAGGACTTATTAATGCTTGTGAAATTGTACATAAAAAACTGGAAGATTTAAAAGTTGTTGTTATTGGAGCTGGAGCAGCTGCTATTTCTTGTTCACGAATGTATAAATCAGTTGGTGTTAAAAACATTATTATGTGTGACTCAAAAGGTGTTATTCATAAACAAAGAGACGATTTAAATAAATATAAAGCTGAATTTGCAATTGATAATGCTCTGACTTTTAATGATGCATTTAGAGATGCTGATGTTGTTTTAGGCTTATCAAAACCTGGTACATTTACAGAAGAGCACATTGCACTTATGGCAGATGAACCAATTGTATTTGCATTATCAAATCCTACACCTGAGTTATTTCCAGAAGATATTTTAAAAATTAGAGATAAAGCAATTGTTGGAACTGGTAGAAGTGATTTTGATAACCAAATAAATAATGTTATTGGTTTCCCATTTATTTTTAGAGGGGCTCTAGATGTACAAGCTAAAAAAATTAATATGCAAATGAAAAAAGCAGCTGCTTATGCAATTGCTGATTTAGCTAAAAAGCCTGTTCCTGATGATATTAAAAAATTATTCGGTGAACATATAGTATTCTCAAAAGAATATATTATTCCTAAAGCTTTTGATAAAAGATTACTAGTAGAAGTATCTTCAGCAGTTGCAAATGCAGCAGTAGAATCTGGTGTTGCAAGAATTAAAAACTTTAATTTAGAAGAATATAGAGAAAAATTATCAAAAATGATCTAATTTAGATTATTAAAGATAAATTATTCCTTATAAAATAGGCTATTAATCAATAAAATGGTATTATTTCAAAATTATTTTGGAGTAATGCCATTTTTTATTTGGTATTACTATTATAGGAAAAAGATGAAAGAATATATACTTCTAGTAGATACTAGTGATGCAAAAGGGCTTGTTTATAACGTTTCTAAAGTTTTATTTGCAAATAACCTAAATATAGAACAAAACTCAGAATATGTTGAACCAGATAGTAAAAAGTTTTTTATGAGAACTATTATTTCAGGGGAAATACATAAAGACTTACTTTTAAAAGAACTAAGAGAAATTTTACCTAAAGAATCTCAAATTACACTTCATGAAAGACTTAAAAAAGATATTGTTATTTTAGCTACAAAAGAATCTCATGTTTTAGGAGATTTATTAATTAGATATATTGATGGCGAATTAAATGCTAATATTAAAGCAGTTATTGGAAATCACGAATATTTAAGAGATTTAGTTGAAAAATTTAATATTCCTTTTTATTGTATATCAGCAGAAGATATGGAAAGAGAAGCTCACGAAGAATTAGTTATTAAACAAATTAAAGAGTTTAATCCTGATTTAATTGTTTTAGCAAAATATATGAGAATTTTAACTCCAGGATTTGTAAAACACTTTCCAAAAAAAGTTTTAAATATTCATCATAGTTTTTTACCTGCATTTATAGGAGCTAATCCATATAAACAAGCACATCATAGAGGTGTTAAGATTATAGGTGCAACTGCTCATTATGTAACTGATGATTTAGATGAAGGTCCAATTATCTTTCAAGATGTTGTACGAGTAGATCATAATTATACTTGGCAAGATATGAGAAGAGCTGGAAGAAATGTAGAAAAAGTTGTTTTATCAAACGCTTTAGAATTATTATTAGAAGAAAAGGTATTTGTTCATGGAAATAAAACGGTTATATTATAATGTTTAATATTGTATTGTTAGAGCCTCGTATGCCAGGTAATGTTGGTACTATTGGAAGAACTGCATTTGCAATGGATTGTGTATTACACCTAATTAAACCTTATGGTTTTGGTGAAATTACTGCTAAAGAAGTAAGACGAGCTGGTTTAGATTACTGGTTTGAACTTGATGTTAGAGAATATGAAAATATTGAAGAATTTTGGGAAAAGAATCCATTCTCAAATAGACATTTTTTTGCAACTACAAAAACAAAACAGAACTATTTTGAAGCTAAATTTGAAGTAGGGGATTATATTTATTTTGGACGTGAAGATGCAGGTATTCCTCAAGAAGTTTTAGATAAATCAAAAGAAGCTTGTATTACTATTCCTATGGCTAATGATGCAAGATCTCTTAATCTTTCTAACTCTGTATCTATTATTGCTTATGAAGCTTTAAGACAAAACTATAGTAAATTTAATCAATAAAAGATTTTGATTTATTTATGAAGGAAATCCTTGTTTAAAATACTTATTCTAGAAGATGACTATTTATTTGCTCAAAGTCTTGAAGACGTTTTAGAAGATGAAGGTTTTGATATTTCTTTAGCTTATACAGCTAAAGAAGTATTAGATTTAAATTATGAAAATAATTATGATTTATATCTTTTAGATATTAATGTTCCTGATATGTCAGGTATTGATCTTTTAAAATTATTAAGAACTTCAAATGATAATACTCCTACAATATTTTTAACTTCATATAAAGACAAAAATACTTTAAAAGAGTGTTTTATATCTGGGGCTGATGACTTTTTACAAAAACCTGTTGATTTAGATGAGTTAATTTTAAGAATATATTCTGTTTTAAAAAGAAGCGGAAAACAAATTCAGGATATAATTTTACCAAATGGTTTATCATTTAATGTAAAGAATAAAAGATTATCTAAAGATAAAAAAGATTTAAATTTACCTATTAAAATAATTTCATTATTTGAATTATGCTTAGAAAATAGAGATTCTATTATCACAAAAGAGATGATAGTAAATAAACTATGGACTTGTAGTGAAGAGTACTCAGAAGGCTCTATTCGAGTTTATATAAATAACTTAAAAAAACTACTGCCAGAAAACTCTATTACAAATATAAAAGCCATTGGGTATAAAATTGAATTCTAAAAAAAAGAACTTTTTCATTTCCCAAGTAATACTTTTACTTTTTATACTTATTTTAGGTCTAAGTATCAATTATCTTTTATATAGTTTTTTTGGTTTTAAAAAAGAGAATGTTCTTTATATAAGTATATTGTCAATTTCTACTTCTTTATTCTTTTATTTATACTTATTAAAATCAATTTTAGATCCTTTATTTAAAAGTGATGATAATTTACAAAAAGCTTTAAAAGAAACACTTCATGAACTTAATA
>JABSON010000183.1 GCA_013215915.1 Campylobacteraceae bacterium
TGTCATCTTTAAGTGAGTCAATATTACTAAAAAATAATCAAGTTTGTTCTAAAAAAGTAAAAAAAGTAAAAAAAGAATCTTCTACTAATAACGTTGATGATGAATTACTTAATTTATTAGATGATGAACTTGAAGAAGAAAAAACTACTCCTAAAATAATAGATAATTTTATTGAAAATGCTATTTTATCTTTGCCTGCTAATAATTATATTATTAATTTAGCTACAATTTCTGTAAAAACAGATGTTAATAAATTTATTTTAAAGTATAATTTAAATAAAAAAGATATAACAGTTTTTGTTTTTGGAAAAAACAATGAATTCAAAAAAGTTTTATATGGTAATTATACCACTTCAGAAGAAGCAAAAGATGCTATTTTAAAACTTAATGAAAGTGCTCACAAGAATAAACCATATATAAATAAAATATCTACACATCATAAGTTATATAAAAAATCACACTAAAAGGTACAATTTGGAAACAAATATGCAAAATAATGAAAAAAGTGATATAAAAGATGAAGAAAGTGAGATTTTGAGTAAAGAAGAAGATGATTCTTCTTCTCAAAGTTTAGATAAACTACAAAATAGAAGAAGAGTAGATTCTTTACTTGACTGCCTCTTATTTTTGACTAAATATCATAAAAGAGAAACTTCTGCTGATTCTATTATGTATTCACTCCCTATTCATAATGAAGTTATGAATTATTCTATGTTTACTCAAGCAGCCCATCGACTAGGCTTAATTACTAAAAATGTTAAACGAAAAAAAATCAAAGACATTACCAAACTTGCACTTCCTTCTGTTTTAATATTAGCAAAAAATAGAGCTTGTGTTTTAATTGACTATGATTTAGAATCGGGAATTGCTACAACCATTATGCCTGGTATTTCTTTAGGTCAAACACAAATTACTATTGAGCGATTAGAAGAAGAGTATTTAGGTGAAGCAATTATTATTAAACCTGAATATAATTATAAAAATAGAATAGATAATGATATTGTTATAGATAGTCCTCAAAGTTGGTTTTGGGGAACAATGAAAAGAAATATTAGTATTTATAAACAAGTAGCTATTATTTCTTTATTTATAAATCTATTTATATTAGCAACTCCTTTATTTACTATGAATGTATATGATAGGGTTTTGCCTAATAATGCAATGGAAACTCTATGGGCTTTATTTATTGGTATTTCTATTATTATGGTATTTGATTTTATTATGAAAATGGTAAGGTCATACTTTTTAGGAATTGCAGGAAAACGTGCTGATACAGTAATATCAAATAAAATATTTTCGCATTTACTAAATATTAAAATGAATGCAAAACCAGCTTCTACGGGACAATTTGTATCAAGACTTCAATCATATGAAAGTGTAAGAGAATTCTTTACATCTGCTACTATTGCTGCCATTGTAGATTTACCTTTTGTTATTATATTCATAATGGTTATATTTTTCATTGGTGGACCTTTGGGATATATTACTTTATCTATTGTGTTTATTTTAATTGCTACATCTTGGTATATGCAAAAACCTTTAAAAAAGATTGTAGAACAGTCTGTTAAAGAAGAACAATTAAAACAAACTACTTTAATTGAAGCAGTTACAGGTTTAGAAATCATTAAAAGTATTCGTGCTCAAAATAGAATGAAAACTCACTGGGATAAATCAATTAGTAAAACAGTTCATTATGCAGAACAAGGTCAGTTTTTATCTCATAGTATTAACTATTTTACTGCTTTTATGTCTCAATTCTCTAATATTATAATTGTTGCAGCTGGTGTTTATTTAGCAAGTTCAGGTGATCTTACTATGGGGGGAATTATTGCAGCTATGATGTTAAATGGTAGGGTAATTGCTCCTGTATCTCAAATAGTAGGTATGATTATTCGTTATGATAGAACAATGTTATCATTAAAGAATTTAGATGAAATTATGCAAATGCCTGTTGAAAAAGAAGATAGAAATTATATTTCAAGACCTAATTTAAAAGGTGATATTGAATTAAAAGATTTAGAATTTACATATAGTGAGAAAAAATATAAGATTTTAAAAGACATTAATATAACAATTAAAGATGGTGAAAAAGTTGCAATTTTAGGAAAAATTGGATCTGGAAAATCTACTTTATTAAAACTTATTATGAATTTATATGAGCCTGATAATGGTTCTGTTTTAATTGATGGCGTTGATACAAGACAAATTGATCCAGTTGATTTAAGAAAATCTATGGGAATAGTTCCTCAAGAACCATTTTTATTTATGGGTTCTATTAAAGATAATATTACTATTGGTGAACAGTTTGTAACTGATGAAGAGTTATTAAAAGTTTCAAAGATTGCTGGATTACATGAGTTCTTAGATAAACATGAAGCAGGTTTTGATCTAATTGTTGGTGAAAGAGGTGAGGGTTTATCTGGAGGTGAGAGACAAAGTGTTACGTTAGCTCGGGCACTTATATCTAATCCTAATATTATTATGCTTGATGAGCCTACTAATGCTATGGATAAACAAGCAGAAACTTCATTTATTAATAAACTTGAAGAAATTATAAAAGATAAAACTTTAGTTTTAGTAACACACAAAACTTCTCTACTAAAACTTGTTGATAGAGTTATTATTTTAGAAAATGGAAAAGTTGTTGCAGATGGAACAAAAGAAGAAATTTTTAAAACTTCTAAAAATATAAAAGTGAGTAATTAATATGGCAAGTAATTTTGATAATGATATGAACTTTGTAAATACCATGTATGCTAATGCAAATGAAAAACCAGGTAAAAGATCATTTTTTGTTTTTTTACTTATATCTTCATTTTTTGTTTCTGCAATTGTATGGGCCTCTCTTGCAGAAATTGATGAATTAGCAAGAGGAAATGGAAAAGTAATTCCTACTGATAAAATACAAAAAATTCAAAACCTTGATGGTGGTATAATTTCTGAGATTCTAGTTAAAGAAGGTGAAGTTGTAAAAAAAGGTATGGAATTAATGAAAATTGATACAACTAGATTTCAAGCATCTTTAGAAGAAAATAAATCTGAATATCTAAACCTTTTAGCTATTAAAGCAAGGTTAATAGCTGAAAGCGAAATTAATCTTTATAAGAAAATACCAAGATTACAATTTGATAAAGTTATTTTGGAAGATGAAAATAAACATTATGTTTTAATTGAAAATAGATTATTTAAAAGTAGATATAATGAATTAAAATATAACATTAAAGTTTTGGACAATCAATATGAGCAAAAAAAACTTGAAGTTCGAGAAATAGCAAGTAATATTAGAAAATTAAGAAAATCATTAAAAATCATTAAAAAACAAAAATCTACAATTGCTAAACTTGTAAGATCAAGAATTAAATCTAATTATGACTTGCTTAATATTGAAAAAGAATATGAACAAGTAAAAGGTGATTTAGAAACTTCATTATTATCAAAACCAAGAGCTGTTCTTTCTGTATTAGAGTCAAAAAATAGAAAAGAAGAAAAAATAAGAAGTTTTAAAGCTCAAGCATCAGATTCTTTAAATAAATCTTTAAATGAACTTCGAAAATATCAAGCTAGGCTTGTAGCGGATAAGGATAAAGTTAAAAAAACTATCATTTTATCTCCTGTTGATGGAATTGTAAAACAAATTAACATAAATACAATTGGAGGAGTTGTTAGATCTGGTATGGATTTAATTGAGATTGTTCCTCATAGTGAGGTTTTAGTAATTGAAGCAAAAATTGATCCAAAAGATATAGCTTTTATAAATCCTAATCAAAAAGCTATTATTAAAATTACAGCCTATGACTTTTCAATTTATGGTGGACTTGAAGGTAAAATCATTGAAATATCTGCTGATAGTATTGTTGATAAAGATAGTAAAGATCAAAAATCATATTATAGAATATTAGTTAAAACTGACAAAAACTATCTTGAAAGAAATGGAATAAAACATGCAATTATTCCTGGAATGATTGCAAGTATAGATATTGTTACAGGAAAAAAATCTATTCTTGATTTCATCTTGAAACCAATCCTTAAAACTAAGAATAACGCACTTCATGAGAGATAATAAGACTTTAATTAGTCTTTCATCTTTTATAAATTAACAAAAAGAAACATTTATATAAGAAACTGTATTATTTTAATATATAAAAACTTTTTAGAGACTTTTTTATTGTATTATGTTCAATATAATTATTATTAGGAGCCTCTTATGTTAAAGTTAGTAGTAAATAAAAATGATATTTCTTATGAATATTCAGTTGACCTTAATTTAAATAAAAACAATTTAAATAATGTAAATACAATAGTCCTTCAAGATACTTATGAAACCATAATTATTAATATCGATGGTTTTAATTCATTTAATGCTTATAAAAAGATTATTGATCTTATTATAAATTTAGACATAAAAAGTGTTGATACCTTAAAAGAACATTTTGATGATATAAAAGATAATAAAACTTTTCAAAATAGTGATTTAACTATTTTAGAACAATTGTTAAAATATACTGACTTTACATATGAAATTATTTCTTTATTAGATCCTGAAGCTGGCGAAGTATCAGATGAAAGTATATTTATTAACAATAGTGATGAAATAAGTCAAAATGAATATAATTTAACAAAAAGAACACAACTTTTAGATTCTAGTACTTTTAATAATATAATTGATACGGTAAGAAATATTGATATCACAGCTCCTTCTATCCAAAATGCACCTGATTTACTTTCTTCTTCGGATTCAGGTTTTTCTTCTAATGATAATATTACGAATACTAAAAATCCTATTTTAGTAATAGATTTAACAGCAGATGTAAAAGTTGGTGATGTTATTAAAATTTATGATACTTCAGAAAACCCAAGTGAGGTGGTTGGAGAACATACTGTAACGCAAAGTGATATACTTAATGGAAACGCAAGTGTTCAAGTTGGAGAACAAGAAGATGGAAGTGTTGATAGTACCAATATATTAGGAGAAGGTTCTCATACTCTAGTGACAACAATTACTGATGACTCGGGAAATGAGTCAGATGCATCTCCTTCTCTAAGTATTGAGATTGATACAATAGCTCCTACTACTCAAACAGATGCCCCCGATTTAAAAGATGAATCAGATACGGGAACTTCAAATTCAGATAATTTAACTAAAAATATTACTCCAACTTTAGAAATAATTCTTCCCGAAGATGTAACAGTAGGAGATACAGTAAAAATTTATGATATATCGGAAAATCCAGACAAAATAATTGGTGAATATATTGTAATTCAATCAGATTTAGTGGGACCTGGTCCTTATAAAGTAAATGTCGAGGTAGTTACACCTTTAGGAAATGGAGATCATGAACTAGCTATCAAAGTAGTAGATCTAGCTGGAAATGAATCTGAATATTCTCCAACACTTACAATAACAATTGATACAAGTGCTTTAGTTCCAACAATAATAATAGCAGATGATGTAGGAAATATCATAGGTAATTTAACTGATGGATCAGTAACAGATGATACTATTCCAACAGTAAGTGTAAGTCTTCCAGTAGATGTAGTTGAAGGTGATACAATTACATTATATGATGATGGCGTTGTAGTAGGAACACATGTAGTAACTGCTGCAGAAGTAGCTGCAGGAAGTGCAATAGTTGAACCTTCAACTCCTTTAGGACAAGGTGAACATGCATTAAGTGTAAGTATTACAGATCAAGTAGGAAATGAGTCAAGTCAGACAACATCTTTAACAATTACAATAGATACAAGTGTTCCAAGTACACCAACAGTA
>JABSON010000184.1 GCA_013215915.1 Campylobacteraceae bacterium
AAGTAATTTTGAGGAGGAAATGTTACAAATCGAAATGGCTGCATAGATAATTATTTCTTTGTCCTGTTTAGGGTTGCTATATCAAATATATGCTTTATCTGGATAAAGGAAGTCGAAAGATTCATCTATTAATGTATCATAATTCATTGTTACCACCTAAATATTCCTATTAGTGGAAGAAACAATCTCCCAGAATTTACGATATGTTCCATTAGTGTTTACTGATGCCTTCGATATCACATAATGTACAAGCTGTATTAAAGCTTCTTTAATTTCTGTTATTCTTAAAGTCGTATATTCTTTTCCCAGCCCTTCTTTCTTACTAATGAAATATTCTAGATAACCAAAAATTGATTCTAGAGTTGGATATTTTTCATCCATGATATCGAAATTATCACTTATAAATAGGCGTACTTCGATAGCTGCGTTAGAGGAGTTTATATGCTCATCTTTAGATTCAAAAATCAATTTTAAGATGTCGCACCTTCTGCAATAGATGCTCCTGCGCCGAACACAAAAAGCGTATCTCTTTCCTGTTCATATTTTATAGATAACTCTTGATGCGAACTCAAATTTATTCCTTTTGTATAACGTTTGACTTGATGCTTAAGTACACGATATAGTATCTTACTTATCATCAATATTTTGTTAGCTTTTTATTCCAAGTTCAGACATAAGTTTACTCCTACAGTCATTTACTGCCTTTATTGCTGATTCATAACCTGATACTGCTGATTGCTCAACAGGATCATCAAAATCTCCTGATAGTGCCAGTTCCATACTAGAAAGCATACCTATCGTTTGTGCTAAATTAGATAAAGATTCTTTTGCATTTTTTGTTAGATATAAGCCCTGAACCATTTTAACTTTATCAATTGATACACGATAATAATGAAAATGACGAGTTTTATCTAAAGTATCTACATTGCTCCAAACATAATGTTCATTAAGAGAGCGTTCTGCAAGTTGTTTCCAACTATAAAGATTAATTTCAACTAATAATTCATCAATTGCAGTTAATGATTCTAAACTCTTTGATTGAAATGCTTGACGCAATGCAGCTTTTACATCAAGTTCTCTTTTTATTTTTTCAATCTCAATAGTGTGATTTCTTTTAATACTTTCAATTTCATTTGTAATTTGAGAAATATCTTCTTTTGTTGCATTATTCTTTGCTTTTTCTTCTAAGTACTTTGGGAAATAGTTTTTTTTAAACATTGCCAAAAAAGATATACCAATCAGTGCTAGTATCTGTAATATCGTAATCAAAATATCCATTATATTTCTTCATAATCTAACGTCTGTATTGAGGAACAAGGTAAGTAACGGTCAACTTCAATAAATAGCAGGCATCTCTTGCAAACAATTAAACTTAAAAGTTTTTTCAACTAGTACCTCGTTTTCCTCCTATTTATTGTTATGTGGTGAACTTCAATTATAAATTGACACAAATACTATTTTACTCTAAAAACTTCAAAATTTTTATACTTTACTTTTTTTGTAATCCTTATCCATTACTATAATTTATAAGATCGTCACATAAAACTGAAATCATTGGATCTTTGCTTAGGAGTACATGTTTTTGTTATGAAACTACGTAATTTGAGACTTCAATTAAATTTTTATCTGGATCTCTAAAATAAACTGAAATGATAGAACCAATGGCACCTGTTCTATTCACAGGCCCTTCAATAATTTGAACACCATATGATTCTATATGTTTAATTGCATCATTTATCGGCATTGAAGTAATTAAACACAAGTCTGCACTTCCTGCTATTATATTTTGTGCTTTTGGCTCAAATTCATTACCTATCTCATGCAGATTAATTTTTTGTTTCCCAAATTGCAAAGCCAAACGATTATCACCAAAGAGAACCTTTTTCATTCCCAGAACAGTTTCATAAAAGTTTGCTGTTGTTTCAATATTTTTTACAGTTAAAACTAAATGGTCTAATCTGTCAATTTTCATATTATTTCCTTTTACACATAACGCCTTGTTAGGGGGGAGTGAGCAATGCAATACAAAAGCCACCGCATACCACCTTAAACACTAAACTCATCACATAGTAAAAATGCCACGAGTTACGAATCCCTCTTGCACAATTTGTTAGGTATTTTAACAACCAAGTTCTAACGGAGAGATTTAATGCACGCTTTGTAGATAACATCTTGGAACTCTTTAACCGTTACCTTACTTTTCAGCCTAAACCCAATTTCAACGTCATCAAAATAAACAATCGGGTCGACAACATCTTCGTCTTTAAGCTCAATGTTAAGAGCCTCTTCTACATCAACCACTACATTTATGATGTCTAATAGATCAACAGAAAAGCTTTGATCATAAAATGTTTTATCAATAGCAACTTCATCTGCACTAACATCAACACTTTTAGCCAAAGCATCTAATACTTTAACTTTTACAGTTTCACAGTTATCAGCCATAACGACGTTTGAATAAGTCATCGCTAATACTGAACAAAAAACAAGTTTGAGATATTTCATTATTTCCTCTTTATACCTAACGTTCGCCGGCTAGATGTTATTATATTCTTTTATTTCATGATTAAAAAGTAGATTTATTAATAACTATTTTTTATATGTAAAACTCTAGCAATTATTATGACATCATCAAATACGTCAAATAATATTCTACAATCACCAACACGGAATCTCTAAGCTGGTTCAAAATTAGTAAGTTTTTTTATATTTGTTAAGTTAGGAAAATCTTTAAGTGTTAAAAGTTGATTATGTATTTTAGTTTTAAATAGTTCAGAAATATGCTTTAAATCTTTTATAGCACTTTTTCTAATTTCAATCTTCATTTTTTAAGTATTCTTCAAAAGATATAGTTTCTTCTTTTCTTGTAGCTTTTAATAGTTTTAAGTCTTCAATATTTTCATTTGATGTTATTTCAAGACCATCAGATTTAAAATGCTCTAACATCCATAAAACTTTTTCAGTTAATGATTCATTTTGAATATTTATTGTTAATGTTTGCATAGTTTTCTCCAATACTTAAATATAACATATATTATCAGAACTTAAGTGAATTTATCTTAAGTTTCGATATCTAATTTTTTAGTATTCAATAATCATAGTTAAATTAAACTTTATGAGAAGACTTAATATAACGCACTAACTGAAGGACAAGTGGGTATAACGGCTTGTAAACTTGCATTTTAGAATGTCTTAATGCGAAACATAAAAGCTTAAAACTTCTGATATTACACTTGTTCTCTTCCTGTGATTTGTTGTATCTTCTATTACTATGATAGATTTATTTTCATTAGCACTATTTTATAATTTTATCAAATCCCATCTTCTAATATTTTTTGAAATTCTTCTTTATTTGGTAAAACAGTTAGATATTTACTTGCATAAATTTGATTATTATCTTCTGGTAATGTCATCTCTACTAAACCATTGCTTTTATCCTTACATAAAATTATACCTACAGTTGGGTTTTCATTTTCAAGTTTTTCATACCTATCAAAATAATTTACATACATCATCATTTGACCTATATCTTGATGTTTTAACTTACCAATTTTTAAATCTATGACTACAAAAGATTTTAATATACGATTATAAAAAACTAAATCAACTGCAAAATGTTCTTCATCTATAGTAATTCTTTTTTGTCTTGCTACAAATGTAAAACCTTTTCCAAGTTCTAATAAAAAATGTTCCAACTTATCTATAAGTTTTTGTTCAAGCTCACTTTCACTATAACTATTTTCTACACTTAAACCCACAAACTCCAAGATGTAAGGGTCTTTTATCATATCACCAACAGATTCTATAATTTGCCCTTTAGATGACAACTCTTTAACTTTTGATTTATCACGGCTTAGCTGTAATCTTTCATAAATACCACTATCAAATTGTCTTTTAAGTTCTCTGAGTGTCCAAGAATTCTCAACTGATTCTATTTCATAGAAATCTCTTTCACTAATATTTAACATTCGTGATAAAAATATATAATGTGACCAACTTAAATTGAATTTGTGAGACAGTGTCTCGCTTTTTGAAAATGCCTTATAAAATAGTCTCATATTTTTTAAATTATCTTCTGAATAACCTTTTCCAAATTCTTTGGTAAGTTCTAAAGATAAGTTTTTCAATAATGCTTTTCCATATTTCGCACGACTTTTTCCATCTTGTTCTTCTTCAATTATCATCTTACCTATTTGCCAATAGGTTTGTGTCATAGTTATATTTATAGTGCTATATACTTTGTTTTTAGCATTTTGTAGGAGTTCTTTTATTTCGTTGTAGAAATTTGATTGTTTTTTTAAATTCATTACTCATTATACCTTTATTTAAATCTAATATATTTGATTTTAATTTATTTATGATATCCATTATTGAGCCATAATATATTATCTCTTCTATAACTATACTAATAGTAAATTTTATTTTGTAAACTTTTTAAATATTCTAGTAATCTTAATATTTGTTTATATTTCATAAATAAGTCTTTATCAAATATTATTCTTTCAAGTTCTACTTTTGCTATCTTTCCCTTATATCATTAATTATAGTATTTGCTTTGTCTTTTTCTTCAAAATTATAGATACAACGTTTGACTTCAGCGACGCTCTGCGTTCGCTGATATGAGACTGTGAAAGAACTCAATCTCAATTAATTAAAATATTCTACAATAAACATACTAAAAACAAGCATATTAGAACCACTAAAATGGTATAATACCTATCTATAAAAGGCTAATTATGGGTATATATAAAGAAGGGTTAGACAGAAAACAGCAATTAATATTTCCACCGTCATTAGATGAATTAGTTGATTCTAATAATATGGTAAGAGCAGTAGATTCATATGTTGAGATATTAAATATATCTGATTTAAACATTAAAACTAAAAGAAGTCTTATTACAGATGGACAACCAGCTTTTCATCCTAAACTATTATTAAAAATTTATATTTATGGGTATTTAAATAAAATAAGAAGTAGTAGAAAATTAGAAACTGAAATAAAAATAAATATTGAGTTAATGTGGTTAACACAAGGCCTAACTCCTAGTTATAAAACTATTGCTAACTTTAGAAAAGATGAGAGACGGTAAGCTTATGACTTAATGTCATAAGGAAACGGAAAGAACAAAAGCCTTACAACAAATTTTCAAAGAGTTCTCGATTTTATTAAAAGATTTAAAATTAATTACAGGTGATCTTATTGCAGTTGATGGAGCTTTTTTAAGAGCTAATGCGAGTAAAAATGCTTTAATTATGAGAAGAACATCTAAGAATGAATTATCTAAAATTAATAAAGATATAAAAAGCTATATGGAGCTTTTAGATAAAAATGATATAAAAATATCTGCTGATTATATAAAAACTTTAAAAGATAAAAAAGTAGAAATAGAAAAAGATTTAGAACTACTTGATACTTTAGGTAAAGAGCAATACAATAGAACAGATAAAGATGCTAATGTTATGTGCAAGCCTGCTCATAATCTTATGGCTTACAATTCTCAAATTGCAGTTGATGATACTTTTAAATTTATTGTTGCTACTGATATTTCTACTTATGGTCATGACCATGACCAGCTTTATAATATGTCTATTAAATCACTTGAAATAGTAAAAAACAAGAATATGATAATAACTGCAGATAAAGGTTATTATTCAAGTCAAGAAATTAAAAGATGTGTTGACGCTGGAATTGAAACAGTAGTACCATTACTAAATACTGGAACTACAAAGAAAATAAAAAA
>JABSON010000185.1 GCA_013215915.1 Campylobacteraceae bacterium
TTAATTGTTTTAAATATTCTATTCCTAATAAATTGTAATAATTGTAAAATTTGATATATTATTTTTGGAGGTCGTTCTTATTAATAATATTTATATCCTCTTTTCAAAGTAAATATTATATAAATTAATTTTATCTAATTAATTATTTTTATACATTAAGGAATATCATATATTTAAAGAATTTATTAGGTACAATCATAAAAATATAATAAGGAAATCATATGTCAAAAATAGGTATTTTAGTTGCAAGTTGCAATAATAATGTCAAGTTAGCAAAAAGATTAGAAGAATTAGCATTAGAACAAAATTGTGAAGTAGAATTTATAAATTTAGTTGATTTACGACTTCCTTTGTACTCAACACTTGAAGAAAAAGAAAATGGAATTCCGGCAATTGCAAGTGAACTTGCAGAAAAAATTTTAAATTTAAAAGCTTTTATAATTGTTGCTCCTGAATATAATGGTGTAATGCCATCTGTATTAAATAATGCAATGGCTTGGACATCAAGATCAACAGATAATTGGAGAGATGCTTTTGAAGAAAAAGTTGTTGCACTAGCTACTCACAGTGGTGGTGGTGGACAAAAAGGTCTTCAGGCTATGAGAATAATGTTTCAACATTTAGGTGCAAATATTTTAGCTAGAGAGATTTTAACTACTTATGAAAAACCTTTAAATGAAGAAAGTGCAAAAAATATAGTTAAACAATTAATTTCACTAACAAAATAATTCACTAACAAAATAATAACAAGTATTTATGCTTGTTATTAAAACTATTTTATTTATAATCATAAGTTTCTTATTTTCTACCTAACTTAATGCAAAAACTACTTTAAATAAGTTTTCTATTGACATATCTACCTATTAGTAGATATAATACAAAACATAAAGGAAAATCATGATAAATACACGTGAAAAAATTTTATTAGTTGCTGAAGACCTAATCCAAGATATTGGAGTAAGTGCAATGAGTTACCAACATATTTCAGATGTGATTGGTATAAAAAAAGCAAGTATACACCATCATTTTAGTAAAAAAGATATTTTAATTCAAGAACTTCTTAATCAGTGTAGCGATATTTATGGACATAAATATCATAAAATTATTCAAAGTGATATTACTGCTATTAAAAAATTAGAAAAAATTGCAGATTTATTTTCAAATACTTTAAAAGAAGGAAAAGTTTGTATTTTTGGAATGTTAAGTGCAGATACAAATATTATAAATAGTGATACTAAAATTGCATTGAAGGATTCTCTTAACAAAACAATAAGTCTTTTTTCAGAAATTTTCAAAGAAGGAAAAAATGATAAAACACTTAAATTTGATTCAAGCCCAGAAGTATGTGCATACACATTCTTTTCTACTTTACAGGGGCTACAAATTGTTTCAAGAGTGGGAATGAATACAGAAGGTTTTGACATGTCAATAAAAGCTCTAATTTTATCATGGAAAGCTGAAAATAATTTACATATAGAATAGCATTATTCTCATATTAAAAAAAATTTAAAAATATTACCTATCTACTAGTTGGTATAATAATATACAGAAGATAAAAAGTAAAAAACACAAGAGAATATAAAAAATTTAAAGGAAAAAACATATGATTACAAAATTTAAAGTTGATAATGTAGATTATTCAATTGATATAGATCAAAATACTCCACTTTTATGGGTTCTAAGAGAGACTCTTAATTTAACAAATACAAAATTTGGGTGTGGTGTTGGAGAATGTGGAGCATGTACTGTGCTAATGGATAATAAATCAATTAGAGCATGTACTACCCCTATTTCTATGATTATAAATAAAGAAATCACAACAATAGCCAATGAGAATGATAAAGATCTTAAAAAACTTCAAAATGCCTGGATTGATGAAGATGTATCTCAATGTGGATATTGCCAACCAGGTCAGATTATTAATGCCTTAGGTTTAATTAAACAAACTCCATTACCAAGTGACGAACAAATTATATTTTCAATGAATGGAAATATTTGTAGATGCGGAACATATAATAAAATTAAAACAGCAATTAAAATAGCTAGTAAATCATAAAAAAAAGGCATAAAATGCAAGAGTCAAGAAGAAATTTTATAAAAACAAGTACATTAGCAACTAGTGCTTTTATTTTAGCATTACACTTACCTGTTAAATCAAAAGCCCAAGAGCCAAGTTCTAAATTAAAACCTTTAGAACCTAATGCTTTTATTAAAATCAACAGTGATAATACTATTACTTTTTTAATGGGACAGGCTGAAATGGGACAAGGTACATATACAACATTAGCTATGTGTATAGCAGAAGAACTTGATGTAAACTGGGAAGAAATTAATATAGAAGCTGCAGATCTAGCAAAAATTCATTTCCATGCTTGGGTACCTTTAATGCTAACAGGTGCTTCTTCATCTATTTCTACAAAACATGAAATCTTAAGAAAAACAGGAGCAGCTTTAAATATCATGCTTAAAACTGCAGCTGCTAATAGATGGAAAGTTAGACAATTTAATGTTGAAACTAAAGAATCAAAAGTAATTAATAAAAAAACAAAAGAAACATTTACTTATGGTGATTTAATAAACGATTTATCTTTAATTACTGTTCCAAAAGATCCAAAAATAAAAGAATTTTCACAGTGTACGATAATAGGTCAGCCAGTAAAAAGACATTCAAAAGAAGCATGGGCTAAAGTAAAAGGTGAAGCAGAATTTGGTATTGATGTTAGAGTTCCTAACATGAAATATGCTGCAATTATTCATCCAAGTGTTTTTGGTGCAAAAGTAAAAAGTTTTGATGCTAAAAAAGCTCTAAAAAGAGAAGGTGTATTAAGAGTTAAAGAGATTCCAAGTGGAATTGCTGTAATCGCAGAACAATGGTGGATTGCAAAAGAAGCTATGAATGATGTTATTGTAAATTGGGACGAGGGTGATTTTAAAAACATAAGCACAAAAGATTTACACCTAGAATATGATAAATTAACTAAACTTGATGGTAATGTTATGAGAAAAGATGGAGATTCAAATAAAGCATTTAAAGAAGCTGATAAGATTATTGAAGCTGAATATAATTTTCCATTTTTAGCTCATGCCCCAATGGAACCATTAAACTGTGTAGTTCATGATCAAAAAGATAAAGCAGAAATTTATTCTGGTGGTCAAATACAATCTGTTTATAGAGATGTATGTGCACAAGTTTTAGGAATTAAAGCTTCTAATGTTAAATATACTAATACATTTTTAGGTGGTGGTTTTGGTAGACGTGCTGCTGCAAATGTTGATTATGTTTTAGATGCTGCTCATACTGCCAAAGGTGAAGAATGGCCAGTTATGACATTATGGTCAAGAGAAGATGATATTAAAATGGGTAACTATAGACCTATGTATAAAAATAAAGCAAAACTAGCTTTAGACAAAGACGGAAAAATTATAGGTTTTGAAGCAACTGTAGTTGGTCAAAATATTGTTAAAAATACTCCTTTTGCATTTTTAGAAAAAGATGGTGTAGATTGGGCTCAATGGGAAGGTTTATCAAATCATCCTTATAATATAGAAAGTCATAATTTACACGCACATTCACCAACATCACCAATTCCAGTTTTATGGTGGAGATCAGTTGGTTATACACAAGCAGCTCCAATGGTTGAAGGTTTAATTGAAATGGCTGCAAAAGAAGCAGGAATCGATCCTATTGAATATAGAAAAAATATGTTAAGTGATAAAAGACATATTAATCTTTTAGATGAAGTATCTAGATTATCAGACTGGAAAAATAGAAAAAAAGAGAAGAATGTTGGATATGGTGTTTCATTTGTTCCTTCATTTGGAAGTATAATAGTTCAAATTGCAAAAGTTAGAGTTATAGATAATGATTATAAAGTTGAAAAAGTTTGGTGTAGCGTAGATTGTGGATTTGCCTTTAATCCTTTAAATGTAGAAAATCAAATGATTAGTGGTATTAACTTTGGTTTAGCAGCTACAAAACATAGTGAAATTACTATTAAAAATGGTGCTGCTGTTCAAAGTAACTTCTATGACTATAAGGTAGCTAGAATTTCAGATGTTCCAGATATAGAAGTAAGTATTATAAATTCAGGAGCAGCAATTGGTGGCATAGGTGAACCTGGTACTCCACCTATTTTTGCAGCTGTTGCAAATGCTTTATTAGATGCAACTGGAAAAAGATATACAACATTTCCAATAAAACTAGGATAAGAAGTGTTTTCTAAAGAGTATTTGTCTTTTATAGAACATAGCAAAAAAGAAGCTTTAGATATAGTAGGAGCAAGCGTTGTAGAAACGTTTGGTTCTACTTATGCAAAAGCTGGAAATATGATACTAGTAAATTCAAATTTTGAATATGTGGGAGTATTAGGGAGTCCTGCCTTACATAATAAGATTCTAAATTTAGCTAAAGAAGTTTTTGAATCTAAAAAAACTATATATTTTGAAAATGCAGCAAAAGATAAAACATCAGGACATGGAATAAGTAGATATTTAGTGCAGGCATTTATTTATAAAAATAACTATGATGCTTTAGGTTGTGCTTTAAAAAACTATGGAAAAACATTGGTTAGATCAATAAAAGATGCTAGTTTTGAAATTATTGATCAAAAAGATGAAATAAAACTTGAAAATGATAAATTTTATCAAAAAATTAAAGCCCCCTACTCTTTATTAATTTTTGGTTCAGGAGCACATGTATCTTCACTAATTTCAATGGCTAATCTTATGGGATGGTCAACAAGCGTAATTGATTTAAAAATAAGAGAAAACTATGTCAAAGAAGCAGATAAATTAATTAAATTAGAAAATCTTAATGATATTTTAGACATGGATTTAAGTTCATTTAATGCTTCAGTAATTTTAAGTCATAGTCCAAAAACTGATGATATATATTTAAAAGCTTTACTGAATTCAGATCTTGAATATATAGGAATTTTAGGAAATGAAAAAAATATGAAAAAAAAGATTAAAGAATTTAACCTTTATAATGACAAAAGATTTTTTGCACCTGTTGGTTTAGATATTGCAGCTAATTCTCATCAATCAATAGCACTTTCAATTTGTGCACAAATAGAAGCTAGGAAAAATGGAAAAATATAATAATTTAGCAATACTAATTTTGGCAGCTGGAACCTCTAGTAGATTAGGTCAAGCAAAACAACTTGTAAAATATCAAAAAAAAACTCTTTTAGAAAATGCTTGTATTAATGCATTAAAAATATCAGAAAATGTTTTTGTAGTTCTAGGTTCAAGACAAAATGAGTGCAAAGAAACAATAAAAAATCTAAATGTTAATGTTATAAGTAATAAAGAGTACAAAGATGGACTATCGTCTTCTATAAAAGCAGGTATATTAGAACTTTTATCATTTAAAAAAGTTTTAATAATGCTTTGCGATCAACCATTTATTCCTATTTCTCATTTTAAAAAACTAATAAAAGAATCTGAAGAGAACAATACAATCATTTGCTCTTTGTATGATAATAAAATTGCAGTTCCTGCTATTTTCCCAGAAAATAAATTTTCTTTATTGATTAAATTAGAAGGTGATAAAGGAGCAAAAGATATTATTAAAAACAATGAACATAAATACATAGTTTTAGATAATAAATTTTCTTTAGATATTGATGAAGAATCTGATTTAAAAAAACTTAAAGAAGTTTAGATTTTATTATTTTTATATAGTATTATTAAAATAAATTAAGATTTATGATGATTATCAAATAATTACAATATATTT
>JABSON010000186.1 GCA_013215915.1 Campylobacteraceae bacterium
TTTATTATTTCTATCAAATATTGTAAAGCTAAAATCTATTTTTGATTCATCATTATTTGTTGAATCTATATATTCATATCTAAAATTTGGATATGTTTTTAAATATCTCATAGTATTATTCCAAAAGGGTGAAGTTTGAATAATTGTATCACGTCCTTTATATCCAAATCTCCCAATATTATATGTTATTGAAATATCATTATTTTTATGTCTAACATATCTTTTTACTTGGTAGTTATTTTCCTCATATTTGTATCCACCTTCTAGTGTAAATTCATATAATATGTCATTAATAACAGCATAGTTTTTAGGTTGACCCTTTTTATAAATGGCAATTTGCCACACATTTGTTACGTCTGCTATGTTAAATTCTCTTCCTAAACCATGGGCATAACCATTTTTACATTGACCATCCCAATACAATTTAAAAGAATTATCTTCTGTTGGGTCTTCTTGATAATAAGAAACATAAATTTTACAAGGTTGCTTTTTATTATTTGGTTGTACCCATTTAAAATTTATTTTTGGTAGATTATTATTGATTTTATGAAATTCATTAAAAAAATCTTTTTCATATTTTGATAATCTTTTTAAATTTGCTTCTTTTTTCTTCTTTTCTTTTAGTTCTTTATATTCTTCAACTGAACTAGCCATTCTTTTTGCACTTGCTTTTTGATGATATATAGTTATTTCATAATCTGTTATATAAGTTTTGTTACTTGCACAACCAAAAAATAAAATACTACTTATAATAAGTAAAAGTATAGTTTGTTTTCTTTTGTTCACTTTTCATCCTTTTGTATAACGTTTGACTTGAGAAATAGTTAATCCCTCAGGGTTAACTATTTTCCCACAAGGCTTTGTTCTGTGTTTTTTCAATAAGTTGATATAGTTTGATTGTTCTTTTAGCTTCATTACTAACACTTATAAAATCAAAAATAGCTTTTTGTATACTTTGTAAATCTCCACTTAGCATACTAAGATTAGCATTATGTAGATTTTTAATTTTGTTATTGATATCTTTCAATAAAGTTTTTAATTCTACCAGATAAGAAAGTATTTTCTTATCTTTAACATTTTGATAAATATTAAATGAATCTATAAAGTTTGTACTCAAATATTTTGGGTTATATGCAAGTTTTTGTAAATAATTAGAACTTCGATTATTTGATAATGAAATTAGTAATTGAGTATTTAATACTTTTTCAACTTGAAGTGGTTCATAGAATTTTTGATTTGATTTTTTTTCAACAATTAAGATATTATTATTCCCATTATTCACTATATTTGTTCCATTATCTTTTGCACTATATTTAGGTTCATTAGCAGGATTAACAAGATATAGTAAGAGAAATACAGCAATTGCACCTGTAGCAGTTATAGCGTAACTTGGAATATTTATTTTAGCTTGAACAGAATGTTTAGAAAATGCTGTGATAACTAAAGCTGTTCCTAAACCGCCAAAAATTCTTGTAATCCAATACTGGGTACCTGTGTTTATATTTAGAAAAAAGGCAATGAAAACGGTTAATAAAAGTAAAATCACTCCTATAATAAGTGAAGTTATATCAAGTTTTGGAATTGTCAATTTAAATTTCTCCTTTGCAATAAAACCTTTAATCGTAATTGAGTTAGACTCAAACTTTTTCATAAGCTTTTTTGCACTATTCTTTTTATATTTTTTTAATATAATTTGCGATGTATATAAAAAATTATCTTGTAATTTTATATCTATAGCTAATTTATTTGATATTACTCTAATTGTGTCAATATATACAATAGAATATTCTAGAATGTTTTCAATACTTCTTAAAATATCTTCAACTTGTATGTTAGATAAACTTCCATATTCTGATTAGCAACTTGTAAAAAATGTTTCAAATTTAGAAAAAAAATTTATTCCTTGAGAATGTATTTTATTAAATTCTTCTATATTAATACTATCTACTATAAGGAGTAGATCATTTAGACTTTTATCCAAATTGCTTTTTTCTAACTCTATGTCTTTATTTAGATTCTTAAATGTTTCTGCAGTCATTATTTTCTTATTGCAGTTTTATTTGGTCTAAAATACTAATAGTTGAACTCATATCTAAACTTTTATTAGCTGTTGATAGTGTATTTTCAATAGAAGAATATACAATTTTGTCAAATTCACTTTCCGTCGTGTATTTTGTTATTTTTGCTAAAATATCAGCTATCTCTGTTTTATTAGGTTCATTAATAAAACCATACTTCTTTATATGTATATTAATCCTTATTTTTTAAATTGTTATGAAAGTAATTATATCGAACATAACGTCTGTATTGAGGAACAAAGTAAGTAACGGTCAACTCCCATTAAATTGTAAGCATCTCTTGCGAACAATAAAATCTCAGAATTTTATCATCTACTACTTCGTTTTCCTCCTATTTCTTGTTATGTGTGGAACTTCAAATTGTTATAATACTTTTACTTTTTCCATAATAATTATCAAAAACTATTATTTATCATAGGAACACAACTATTTTTTATGTTCTTTAGTTACTTAAAATAAAAAATTTAGTTCAACTAATATTCGTACTTGTTATAGAATAATTAATTCTGACCTTTTAATTTCTGATTCAATAATATTTCTAATAGAAGTATAATTAGATTTAAAAAATTCTCGCCTATCATTTACTCTATATGGTTCTAACATAGCATGTACACTTTTTTCTAAAGCCTCAGCATCAATATGTTTCCATGAATCTACAACAACAAATGCAATAGGTATACCTGTGGCAGAAGATAATTGATTAGCTCTTTCAATTGATGTTCCTGAAGTCCAACCTACTTTATATATTTCATCTTTCATAGTAGTACATCTTAATATATATAGTTCTCCATACTTAGAATTCTTTTTTGTAGTATTTCTTGAAGTATTTTCAGACACGGATTTTGCATTTTTTTCATATTCAAATACTTTTAATTTAGCTACTTCTATTGATGATTTAATATATATTATTTTTTGTTCATTTTTTATTTCTCTCCACTCACTTTTAGTCTTAACCCATGTTCTTCCAGGTTCAATTTCACCATTAATTCCTTTTCCAGTTGATCCATTAGGTAATCTTCTCCAATGTCCATCAATGTTTGTTTTATAAAAAGCAGGAATAATTTGCCTAACTACAGGACTATTCTTATCTATAATATCAATTGAAGAAACAGTTTTATATTGCGCGTGAATACCTCTACCTCCATTTGACTTAATTTTCTTAACGTGTTGACCTGCTGCAATTACAATATCTTTGGTTACACTAATTTTATATGCAAAATATGAAGGTAATTGAAACATAGAATTTGCTAAGTCCCACATAGGAGAGGCATGATTTATTTGTTCTTTCATCAAACTTATCATATTCTGACGTTCATTTTCGTCATCAATTAAGAATATTTCTGGATCATCACATATTATATTAAAACTATTATCAGTTTCGGTCATTAGACATCTTCCCAAATATTCTTTTTTTATCAAGTCTATCTCACCACTAATAATTGTCCTAACTGCACTAGTCGTTCCATCTAATTCAACAAAGGAACCAGCACTATAATTATTTCTTTTTATAGATTCTTCAAGAAATGTACGTTTAATTTTATCGACAGTATCCATTGATATTTTTTCTTGATTTGTAGATTGTAAATTCCATTCTTCTGTTGTCAATACTTCTCCTCCTATAAGGTACCAATGTAAAGAAGTATTTCTTCGTATCATCGAAAATCCAGATATTAAGAATTCTCTTCCTTTAGAATTTAGAATACTAAAATCTGAAATATTACCATTAGTTGTAAAATGGAAAGTTGTACATTCAGGAAGTTCCATCAATGAACTTAAATCTGTATTATCTATTTTATCTGAAGTATAGTAATCAAAATAATCTGTTAGATTAAATAAATGATCTATTTCCTTTGCAGGTACACAATAAGGCGCGTTTGTATTACTGAAAAGTTTTATATTACAAAAACTTTCAAAATAATTGAAATTTAGAGGTTGAGTATCTGTACCTGAACTAGCAAACCTATGTGTATATTCATAAGCTAATTCTCTAATAAATTTATCAACCTGAAAACCTGCTCCTGACTGTTTAATCTTTTTCATTAGACTTATATATTTTTCTGTGATTTTTTTTGCTTGTACTTTTAATTCTTTTCTTTGACTTTTAGATAAATTAGACATAAAATTTAATTTACCTTTACGATGATCTAAACGAGCGAAGTATGGAATTTCAGTTAAAACTGATAATCTCTTTTCCTTTGCAGTAAAATTCATTTGATATTATCCTTTTATACATTATTAAGATTACACAACGTAGGTATTGGGGAATAAGGTAAGTAACGGTTAACTACAATAAATTGTTTACATCTTTTACTAACAATTTAACCTAGAAATTTTCTTAACTAATACCTCATGTTCCTACAATTTTTCATTATCTGTATTACTTATTAATTAGTGCAAAAATTATAGCTAATAAAGTAGTTACTATCCACTTCCAATGTTTTTTATAAAAATTGTAAAAAACATTTGAAATTATTGATGTCCAATGACGTTTATATCTATGAGCAGGAAGACGATCTTCCAAATAATATATCTCACCAATCCACCAACCTTTTACTTTTTCTAACATCATTATCCTTTACACTCATTTACAACATTGGCACATAACGTTTGACTTCAGCGACGCTCTGCGTTCGTCTGATAGGTCTTGTTATATTTTTTACTTTAAATTGTCTGCTATATATGAATGTGTTATTATCAAATAATTTAGTATCATGTCCCATTATATTAATTATAATTATTAGTTAATGTGTCACGAACCAAATCCAATAGATCCCCATCTACTTCCTTTATAAAAAACAATTCTATTATTCTAGCTTTCAGAAGTTCTTCTCTATTCAATTTAAATTCATTTATAGTATTTGCACCCTTTATAGATTGATTGTTAACTCCTACAATAAATCCACTATAATCTAAATGGTCATCTACATTATCCAAATATGGATGAACAATTGAAAATGTACATCCACGATAATTACTATTTGCATTTCTTAAATAAATTTTCTGTTTTTTATAATCCATATTACATACATCGCAAGCTAATGTTAAATTTATTGTTGAAAAAGTTAGATAACTGTAATTTGCTTTAGGTAAGATGTGTTCTATATGTAATAAACGCATATTTTCAATTTCTTTATTACAAAAGAAACAATATTGTCCACCATGTAGAGCTATCAATCTCTTCTTAATAGTTTTTTTTAATTCTGTTATATCACTTGATCTTACTTTATCTAATTTTTTTATACTGTCTACCAAATCTTTGTTAGGACTCCATAGTTTGTGATTTCGACTTGTATTCAATTTACGAATAAGTTTTCTTTCTTTGTTATACATTTTAACTTTAGTCTGAGGATTTATTGCTGCAAATTTGAATTTCATATTAGTTACCTAATTTCTTCCATATATTTTTCAGTTTTTTCAAGTAACAAATATAATGGGTCATTTTGAGTGATATTAAATTGTTTAAATTTTGTATAGTATTTAAAAATTTCTTTTTTGAAATGATATTATTCAGCTTTCTTCTTTAAAAAAAATAGCAGGAAGGTTACAATAATATTTTTTTAC
>JABSON010000187.1 GCA_013215915.1 Campylobacteraceae bacterium
ATTAAAAATACAATAAGTAGATAAATGAAATATTTATTCTTTATATTATTAAGTATATTATTTACTGCTTGTTCTTCTGATTCTTCTGTTTCTTCTGATTCTTCTGACTTAAAGCTTTCTACTATTAACGATAAATATTTTTTTCAACAATGGTCTATTAATCAAAATTTAGAATTTTATAAAAAAAATGAAATTAATAAATATGCAAGTATAAATTCTGCTAATGTTTTAAATACTTATTCAGGAAAAGGAATAAAAATTGCCATTATTGATAATGGTTTAGATATCAATCATGAAGATTTAAAAAATGCTATTAAAAATTCTTATTCATCTGGGAGATTTCCAAATAATGTTTCTCAAAATCCTGGTGAAAATCATGGAACTATTGTCACTGGTATAATAGCTGCAAGAGCTAATAACACAGGAATTAGAGGAATTGCTCCAGATGCACAAGTTCTTTTTTTAAAGTATACTTTAGTTGATTCTGATGACGATAGAATTAAACTTTTTGAAAAAGCAGAAGAATGGGGTGCAGATATAATAAATTGTTCTTGGGGAACATATAGTGTTTCTGCTGCATTAAAAGATACTATAGTTAGATTATCAAATACCGGAAGAGCTGGCAAAGGTATTTCAATTGTTTTTTCATCAGGAAATGATGCAAGAGATATAAGAGGTGATGAATCAAATATTAAAGAAGTAATCAGTGTTGGAGCAAGTGACGAAAATAATCTACGTGCTTATTATAGTAATTTTGGACAAAACTTAGATGTTCTTGCTCCAGGCGGTGATTACTATGGGATAACAAGCTTGGATCCTATGGGTTTTAACGGAAAATCAAATAATGATGAAAATTACATATTATATAATGACAGAAATAAATTTACAGGTACTTCAGCATCTGCCCCAATTGTAGTAGGAGTAATTGCTTTAATGTTAGAAAAAAATCCAAATTTAACTAGAATTGAAATAGAAAATATTTTAAAGAATACATCCGATAAGATTGGAAATAGACCATATCTTAAAGGAAGAAATGATTTTTATGGATATGGAAAAATAAATTTAGAAAATATAATGTTAAGTATTTAAATATCTAAGATATATTTATTTTTTATTTATCCACCAAGAATATATTGCTAAATCATATTTAGGATATATTTTTGGTTGTTGTATTTTATTCCAATAAGCTATTCTATATACAGAAGTATACCAATTAGGAATTAGATAATAATTATGTAATAAAACTCTATCTAAGGCTTTTACTGCTGTTATTAAGTCTTTTCTATTAGCAGCAATTATAATTTCATTAATTAAAGAGTCAAGCGCTTTATTCTTTATTCCTATATAATTTCTACTACCTTCTATATCTGCACTATTGCTATGCCAAAAATATTTTAATTCATTGCCTGGTGTTAAAGAAACACCATAAGAAGTAACCATCATATCATAGTTGAAATTACGAAGTCTGTTCGTATATGATACAGCATCAACTACTCTTATCTTAGCTTGTATTCCTATTTTTTTAAGATTTTTTATAAAAGGTTGAAGTACTCGTTCAAAAGCACTTTGGTAAATTAATATTTCAAATTTAAACTCTTTATTATTTTTAACTAAAATTTTATTTTTAAAGATCCATCCTTCTTTTTTTAGGATTTTTAAAGCCTGTTTTAACTCTTTTCTTATATTTCCGTTAGCAGAGGTTTTATTGTTTTTAAACTCACTTAAAAAGACACTTTTAGGTATTTGATCTTTTAAAGGATTAAGAAGTTTTAATTCTTCTCTTGAAGGTAAAAATGATGAACTTAATTCTGAGTTTGCAAAATATGAGTTTGTTCTTTTATATTGGGAAAAAAACAATTTTTTATTTGTCCATTCAAAATCAAAAGCTAAATTTAAAGCTTTTCTTACTTGAAGGTTATTAAATAAGGGATTTCTTAAGTTAAATGCGAAAGCTTGCATTCCTTGAACATTTTTATGTGCCCTATTCTCTTTTTTAATAAGTCCTTTATCAAAGTTTTTTCCTTTATATAAAGTTGCCCAGTTTTTTGAGGTATATTCTTGAATAAAATCAAATTCACCTGATTTAAAAGCTTCAAGAATTACTGTTTGATCTTTATAATAATCAAATTGAACTTTATTAAAATTATAAAAACCTTTATTTACTGCTAAATCTTTAGCCCAATAGTTTTTATTTCTTTTAAATGAAATATACTTAGAGAACTTGTACTTATCTAAAACATATGGTCCTGAACCAATAGGATTAATATTATCTGATTTTTTAAAATCTTTATCTATCCAATAATGTTTAGGTAAGATACTTAAAGAGGCTAGAATTAATGGAAGTTCATTGTTTTTAGAAGTTTTAAAATTAAATTTTACAGTTAGTTTATCTATAATTTCTACATTTTTTACATCAGAGTAATATTTTTTATATATAGGTGAAGCTTTTGTGATTAATGTTTCAAAAGTAAATTTAACATCATCTGCTTTAACAGAAACTCCATCTGAAAACCTTGCTTTAGGATTCAAATAAAATTTAACCCAATTATTATTTGGATCAACTTCAATCTCTTCTGCAAGTAGTGGATAATAAACTGAAGATTCATCTAAAGAAGGCTGCATTAAAGAATCATAAATAAGACCAATTCCTAGTGCGGATATTCCTTTTAGAATAAAAGGATTTAAAGAGTCGTAAGTTCCTCTTGCTGCTTGTTTAAATACACCATTTTTTGGTGCTTTATCATTTACATACTCAAAGTGTTTAAAATCTTTGTTATATTTTGGAATTGATCCCAAAGATATATAATAATCTTTTTTTGCATATAAATTAACAAAAAAGAAAAGCAGTAAAACTAGTATTTTTATCTTCATTTTAAGCCTTTAAAAAAGTATCTTAAAATATTTTAGCAAAAGTAAGCTAATTTATAAGGAAAATTTATTGTATAAGAAAATAAAATCTTTTATCTTAAGATTTTATTTTTTTGTGATAAGTAATAAATTACTTAGGTTTAATTTATTTAAAATATCTAATAAACGAATTACTCTTTCATATTTAACTTCTTTATCTATTTTTAGAACTAAAGATGTGTTTTTCTTAACTCTTGCAAGATTTATTCTAAGCTCTTCAAAAGTAAGTTTTTTTGCGTTATAAGCTAAAAACTTTGGGCTTATTTCTATTATAATATCTTCTTTTTTTACAAGTTTTTGTGTTGACGCTGAATTAGGTAAAGATAAATTTAATATGGTTTCATTCTTTTTAAATTCACTAGTAACTATAAAAAATATTAATAATATAAATATAACATCAATTAATGGAGTTAAATCCATTGCTATTAGTTCTCTTTTTTTAACTAATCTTTTCACGCGTAATCCTATTAATGATTAACTCTTCATATTTAGTTTCTAATTTTGTATAAGAACCTGCTAAATAGTTATATCCAATATAATGTGGAAGAGCAACAATAAGTCCTCCTACTGTTGTTATTAAAGCTAAAGAAATTCCAGATGCAAAAGTATTTGCACCACTTGAAAAACCTGCTTGTGATATTGCCTCAAAAGAAGACAATACCCCAATTACTGTTCCTAATAAACCTAAAATAGGAGCTATTGTTGCAATGATTTTAACTGTGTTCATTCCTGTTTCACAAGATAAAAGATATTTACTTGCTTTATTCAAAATTGCATCTTCTAAACTTTTTAAAGAAGCTTGGTTTTCTTTTTGAACTTCTTGACAAATATTTGTTACAATTTTTTGTGCTTTTTTATTTTCTATTTGTATTTGAATAAGTTTCCATAATAAAATACTTAAACCTATTATATTTAAAACCACAAGGATATACATTACATATCCTCCTAAGTGTATATATTCTATTAGTGAATGTGACATATTTTTCCTTTTATCTTATTTTAAATTCTAGAGGAAGAGTAAAATCTAAATACTGTTCTTTTATTTCAGTTGCAAATTTCTTAAATGATTTTGTTATAAATAAAGCTTTTAAAGCTGCTTTGTCTAAGCGTTTTAATCCACTTGAACTTATTATCTTCATATTTATAAATTCTCCATTTTTTAAAACTCTAAATGAAAGTAGAACTCTTCCTTCTTGTTTAAGTCTTTTTGCAATTAGTGGATAATTTTTATTTTTATCAATGGCAGCTCTTAATTCACTTATGTAATTCTTTTTGAAATTTTTTGTTTTTAATAAACTTTGTGTTTCGCTTGTGTGCTTTTTTATTTCTTTTTTTTCAACTTGAGTTTTTTCTACAAATTCTTTTTTAGAAATTTTAATTTTTTTTACAATTTCTTTTTTAGGAGGAGTTTTTTCTACTTTTTTTATTGTTTTTTTTACAAAAACTTTTTTTGCAGTTTTTGTAATAGGTTTTTTAAAGATTTTCTTTTTAATTTTTGTAAGCTCTTTAGTTTTTTGAACTTTTTCTATTCTTTTAGTTTTCTTTTTAACTGCAAGCTGTTCTTTAATAAATTGAATAGATACTTTTGAGTATTTAGGTTTTGATATATTGGGAATTTCTTTTTTATACTCTTTAAAAAGTATAAAATAATGGCTTAGGCTTATAAATATAATGCATAAGCATACAATTATTTTATTCAATGTTTCTCTTTTGTAATTAAATGATAATTAGAATCATAACCAAACATAGCTAATACTTCTATTGTAAAAGAGTATAGTAAAAAAACTTTTTTACTATACTCTTAAAGATTATTTTTTTGGATTTAACTGTGTATAAATAATATTATTTGTATTTAAATATTTATTTGCGCTTTTTTTAATATCTTTATTATTAAGTTCTTCTAAAATATTTTTATATTCTTTTGCTTTTCCTAAAGAATCATTATAATAATAATGATTTTTTAATTCAGATAATAAAAACCTTGTTTTATTCTTATTTGTATCTAAAGTTATAAGTCTTGTTTTAATAAAAGTATTTACATATTCTTCTTTTACTAAATTATTTTTTATATCTTCTATACTACTTTTTATATATCTTGTAAGTTCATCTTTTCTTTTTGGATCACAAGAGAATGATATTCTAATACTTGCATTTTCATAAGGTTCTCTTCTGAATGTACTTCTTACACTAACTCCATAAACTCCTGATTTATCTTCTCTGATAAATTCTCTTAATTTTATTTTTAAGACATTTGCAAGAGCTGATAATTTGATACTTTCTTCTAGGGAGTATTTACTCTCTTTTGAATAAGAAATTGAGATATTTGAGATATTTTCATTATTATAAGCTCTAATAAATTCTTGTTTACCTTTAATGGCTTTTATTCCCCTAAAATTATAATTCTCTACTCTTTTTGATATAGGAAGATTCGCTAAATATTTTTTAATATATTTTTTTACTTCTTCTTTTTTTACATCACCTGTAATAAAAAATGTAAAATTATTAAAATCAGAGAATCTATCTTTATAAATGTCTAATATTTTTTCTTTTGATATATTTTTTATATCTTTTTCTGATATCTTTAGAAAACGTTTATTATTAGAGTATGAAAATTCTTTATACTCTTTAGCGAATTTAATATTAGGTATATTTTTTCTTTTATCTAATGATATTAAAGTCTTTTTTAGCGTGTTATTTAGG